>NZ_QZEG01000140.1:0-2380 GCF_009917605.1 Anaerotruncus sp. 1XD42-93
TGCACCCCGAATCTACCAAATACAGCACAGCATCCGTCAATTCCCTCTTGCTCCACGTGCAGTTGCGCATCCCGGCATATAGTGGGGCGATCTCCTCCCACTGCTCATCTTATAGTGATGCCTTACAATGTCCAGCTTGTCAACTCAACCCTCCTATAACAAATCCTATCTCCACAACCTACCCAATATCCAGCCTGTCAACTCAACCCTACGCAAATTTTTGCCGTAGACCAGTTTCCAAAGAACTACTAAACGCAAAAAATTCGGGAGCCGGAATTACCCGTCGGCAATTCCCAACTCCCGGAAACCCCTTGTTTTCTACACTTTTTTGTACTTCTATTTCTCAACTCTTGACATCAATACTACCGTCTCCACATGTGTCGTCACTATGATGAGAACATGTTGTATCTGCCTTGTCAGTAGGATGGGAACACGAACTGGCAGCCTGCTTTGCGGCCTTGCTGTTCTTGCGGGGCGGCTTAAAGTTTGCTCCGTCCATGTGACTTTGAAAGCCTGTCTTGTAAATGAATGTCAGCTTGGCCGGGTCTTTGCGGCCTTCTTCATCATACCCCCCAACGATCACTTTTTCAACTATGCTTTCAAAAATATAGCGATCAAATTCTTCAAGCACATTGTTTTGTTCCAGCGTTTTTCTAAACTCCGCAATGCGTTTTTTCATGGTGTTCTCGGTTTCCGCCGCTTCCTGCAAATCGCGGCGCTGGGCTTGAAGCTGTTCGATTTGGCCTGTCAGATCAAGATATTTGCTTTCATAAGTTTCCTTGTCCAGCACTTCTTCCAAACGCATATCGACCAGCTTCGCCCGCTTTGCTTCCAGCGTCCGGATATCCTTTTCAATTTTTACCAACTGCTTGCCAGCATTGTTTTCAGACAAGGTTTCTTCCGTTCTGGCAATAAACTCGTCCAAAACATCTTTGTTGTTCTGGCAAAGAAGCCTGTACGACTCCACAAATGCCTGCTCTATCGTTTCCTCGGCTATTCCCTTGCTGTCAGGACAGAATTTTTTACCCTTTTTAGTGCTGGTGACACATTGCCAAATAACCTTATTGTACTGTGAACCGCTGTGCCAGCTTCGTCGTGTCAGTGTTCCGCCGCAAAAGCCGCATTCCAGCATACAGCTAAACGCATACTTGCGGCTGAATTTTTCACGCTTGCCGTCTGAATTTAACCGCCTTGGTTTGGCCCGACGCCTTAAAATCTCCTGTGCCTTTTCAAAAACTTCCTCGGATATGATAGGCTCATGGTGATCTCGGATATAAAACTGATCTTCCTCTCCGAAATTGTCCAGGCGGCGTTTGGATATGGGGTCAAGGGTAAAGGTTTTTCCCATCAGAATATCGCCCTTGTATTTCTCGTTCTTGATAATGCCTATCACAGTAGTTTCGGCCCACGTTGTACTGCCGCGTTTAGTCTTGTAGCCCAGGTTTTGAAGCTCCTGTGCAATAACAGAGCCACCAGCCCCCTCTATGTAGCGGCGGAAAATGTAGCGCACGATCTCCGCTTCTTCCTCATTGACAGTGATTGTCTTGTCCTCCGGGTGGTAATCATACCCCAGGCAGCCTTGGAAGCCGACCAATTCGCCACGTTGCATTTTCATTTTCAGGCCCTTTTTGACATTAGCGGAAATGTTTTCTACTTCCTGCTGTGCCACAGAGCTTAAAATGACAAGGAGCAATTCACCGTCCATTGTAAGGGTATTGATGTTTTCTTCCTCAAAGAAAACCGCAATGCCCTTTTCTTTGAGCATACGGACATATTTCAGCGTGTCCAGCGTATTTCTCGCAAACCTTGAAATAGACTTGGTGACGATCATATCAATATCGCCGTTCATGCAGTCATTTATTAACCGCTGGAAGTCCTCACGCTTTGTTACCTGTGTGCCGGTGATCGCTTCGTCTGCATAGATGCCAGCTAAAGACCAATCAGAGTTTCCCTTGATAAGTTCTGTGTAATATGCGACCTGTGACTTGCAGCTGTTAAGCTGATCTTCGCTGTCTGTACTGACACGGCAGTACGCCGCTACGCGGAGCCGTTTTGTAAGATTCGTCCGCGCCCGTGGGGAAAGTGTATTTCGCGCTTTGATGATTTCAACGCCGCTCATAGATAGCCCTCCTTTTTGCATTCTTATTATAGTGTATATTATATCACAATAAGGACGGCAAATCAAGCCATTAAATTAGAAACTACCTTGTAATCTTTCATCAGGCGATTTTTGATAAGGGAATACTCTTTATCGGTTATCAGCTTCTTGTCAAGCAGTTGTTTCAAAAAGGCAAGCTGCATACTATACCTAGGCCTTGTTTGAAAAATAAATATTGCACAAATCGTTGGCAAGAGCGAAAATAGGAATATGAAACGGTAT
>NZ_QZEG01000141.1:0-2366 GCF_009917605.1 Anaerotruncus sp. 1XD42-93
CGACTCCCGTCCTTTTTCTTCCATATCTCTATTTTACCACGTTCTTTTCTCCTTGTGAATACAGGTTCTTATTTCTGAAACGATTGCATATAGCGAGAAATTCAGAGGTGCAAAGTCCATTGAAAAATCCCGTGTCGGTGTGGTTGATGGTACAAGAGTAATCAAGGATGTGCCTTTCAAGAGTGCTTCCACAGCCGCAAATTTTGTGACAGGAGCAAGCACAAACGGACTGACCGCATGGAAAGATGAAAACGGAAAAACTCTGAAAGCGATACTTGCGGAAAGGGAGGGTAATAATGAGTAAATTAGACGAATTGATTTCCCTCTACTGTCTAGATGGCGTTCCGCATAAAACGCTTGGCGAGTTGGGAAAGTTCTTTGGTGGTCTGACGGGCAAATCGAAAGACGATTTTACCGATGGCAACGCAAGGTTCATTACCTATAAGAATGTTTATTCTAACCCTGCATTGCAGATTGATGTAGAGGACAGAGTTAAAATCGCTGATGGAGAGAAACAGCGTACATTGCAGTACGGAGATGTTGTTTTCACAGGTTCTTCCGAGACTCCAGACGAATGCGGCATTTCTTCCGTTGTAACCGTGAAAACAGACGAAAAGCTATATCTTAATAGTTTCTGCTTCTTCTTCCGCTTTGACGATTTGAGTATCATGTTGCCGGATTTTGCAAAGCATCTGTTCCGTTCAAGCGACTTGCGATACCAAATCGGTAAAACCGCAAGCGGTGTTACTCGCTTCAATGTATCTAAAAAGCTGATGGAGAAAGTGACCATTCCACTGCCACCTCTTGAGGTGCAGAGTGAAATTGTCCGTATTCTGGACAATTTCACGGAGCTTACAGCGGAGCTTACAGCAAGACAAAAACAATATAATTATTATAGGAATAAGCTACTGACCTTCAATGGTGCTGATATTCCCATCGTTCAGCTCCGTACTGTTGTCAAAAAGAGCTGTTCCGGCTCTACTCCTACCAAAGGAAATTCTGACTACTATGAGAACGGTACTATTCCGTGGATAAGGACGCAGGATGTTCGCTTTAATGAAATTACTGAAGTGGATAGCTATATAACTGAAAAAGCAGTTGCAGAGACCGCAGTAAAGTGGATACCGGAGAATTGCGTGATTGTTGCGATTTCTGGTGCTACCGCAGGAAGATGTGCTATTAACAAGATAAAAGCAACCACCAATCAGCATTGTCTGAATTTGGAGATTGATGAGAGCAAAGCCCTGCATAGATACATCTACTACTGCACTTACAACAAGTATGATGAACTCATTAGCAGAAAGCAAGGAGCAAGAGGCGATTTGAACTCATCCTTGGTGTTATCCCTTGAAATTCCAGTTCCTGCACTTGATGTTCAGAAACGCCTTGTGTATGTTCTGGATAACTTCGATGCTATCTGCTCTGACCTTAAAATCGGTCTTCCAGCGGAAATTGAAGCAAGGCAAAAGCAATACGAGTTCTATCGTGATGCCCTCTTGACATACGCCGCAACTGGCAAGACAATCTTAACAGACAGACGAGCTTAATGGCTTGATCCTGCTTTGTCAATATGTTTTTGGTTTTGTTTCTGTTACGCTGAATATGATTTCTGAAAACCATGACAGTAAGAGAAAGCCTATCACAAGCGGCAACCGTGAAGCTGGCGAGTACCCTTACTACGGTGCATCCGGCATTGTTGATTATGTAAGTGGTTATATCTTTGATGGAGATTATCTGCTTGTTTCCGAGGATGGCAACAATCTGGTAGCACGAAGCACACCGATTGCGTTTTCTATATCGGGCAAGAATTGGGTAAATAACCATGCCCATGTTTTGAAGTTTGATTGTTATACAACGAGAAGATATGTCGAGTTCTACTTGAACTCTATCGACCTTTCACAATTTATTTCTGGTGGAGCACAACCGAAGCTGAACCAGAAGAACCTTAACACAATACCTATTCCGCTTCCTGCTATCAAGGAACAGGAGCATATTGTAGGCATACTTGACCGCTTCGATGCCCTCTGCAATGACATTTCTTCCGGCTTACCAGCAGAGATTGAAGCGAGGACTAAGCAATACGAATACTATCGTGATAAGCTGCTGTCATTCAAGGGAGAGAATATATGATGAAAAGCGAAAAAGGTTTTGCGCCTTTTGATTTATCAAAAACCAGAAAGTTTGATCGTAAAAAAGACCAAGAATCTTTGAGACAAAGCTTTTATAAATTAGCTGCTCAGTATTTCGAGGTATCTTGTTTTACAATAAAAAATTCAAATTGGATGCCTGTAACATTAGGCCTTGTTTGAAAAATAGGGAAGGATGAGCTAAATCAACAAAATAGCGATAGCGGCAATATAAACAAA
>NZ_QZEG01000142.1:0-2346 GCF_009917605.1 Anaerotruncus sp. 1XD42-93
TGCCGCTTCTTTCGCTGCTGCTGTCCAAATACGTTGTATTGCTATTTGGCTCCTTCTTTATTGACGACACCATCTAAGTGGTGAGAGTTTATAGGTAAGAAAAGGTACACTGAAGCGTTGTACTAAACCGGTGAAAGCGGACAATAGACACCCCCTGATGTAGAAAAAGAACTACATCAGGGGGTAATATATGGCAAGGAAATATCAGTATACAAAAAGTTATTGCCGTAAATCAAAGAGATGCTGGCAAGAGGAATGACGCAAAAACAGGTCTAATTCGCTCAAACACTTCCCTGTTTTCATCAGGTGTTTTCGGCTTACTCGGATACCTTCCTTGCGCTCCAGTTTAATCTGCTCTTCCATTACCGAGAGAAAGTAATACCATGGTATGCAACATAAAAAGGATGGGGCAGCCTGGGATACGGCTCCTAATTACCCATGGCGGTATTCCGTTGTATGGTTTCGAGTGTTTTTAATGTTGAACCGAATCCTTTCCATTTATTTATTTCTATTTTCATCCGAACCGATGGTATGTCCGTTAATGATGGTATTCATCGCGATTGCTCTGTCTACATAGAAGTAGTACCACTTGCCATCACTCTGCTTCTATGCCCCTCATATGGTACCTATCCTCCTTTCTTCCAAAAGAGCACAAAAAGTGCGGTTCTCCCTATATGGAAAACCGCACCTATTATTTGATCTATAAGCATGAAATTGTATATTTCATCTGCACCTTTATGATGCTTATCAGTTAATATTTCATAGTCTTCCTAATTTTTTTTTATCTATGTAAGCATACGCACCATTATAATCTAACCATACCTTAGTTAGCGGAAACAAATCAGGGCGAATACCCGACTGCTCATCTAAAGAAACATCGTGTGCCAAAGAAATACTCCTAGTTGTTGAAGTGGTCCCAATAAGCAGCCCAAAATCATCTTCCTTGCCATTCCAAAGCTCACATTGACCAGACTCTCTCATTGGGCACTCCATACAAGCCGCCAATCCACTTTTTTTAGGTTCAGTCACTTCACTCATTTCATCTTCGCTATTACACTTACATTTCTCTTTGTTGCCGCAGTCACACGATGTGTCAAGCGTTTTTTCACTAATATCTACATTTTTTAATACAAACTGTAACATAGGCAAAAAGGCTGAAGTAGATGAATCGTCAGCAATTAGTCCATTTCTTGTTTCCTTTTGCTTAAAATACATCAGAGGAACATTTAATTTTGAAATATCCATACTGTTATCCTCTCCCATTCTTATCTATATACTTGTATACGCCTCCGGCCTACAAACTAAAAGTCTATAGGCCAGAAGCGTATGCAAACTATTAAATATGTCGACTTAATCCCAATAAGTACAATATACATTAGTGCACATTGCACCTACAAAAGCTCCACATGGTTTACAAGTAATCTTATAAACAAAACCACTTCCGCAATAGCAGCTGCCAGCACGAGTTGTCACTTTCTCAGTACCCACATGATTGCAAGTAGCATGAGCACTAATGTGATGAGAGTCGAAATGATTCGGAAGAATCACTTCATCACTCGCATTAACGCTATCAGCTGCTGATTTTGCAGTGATTTCTGCTCTCAGTTGAGCAATTTCTTCAGCCGGAAGCGGAAGAGAAGCAGCACTAGCAGTTACCACCATCATAGATATAACCGCTACCACGGTAAGCAAAAGACCTATAAACTTTTTCATAACACATCTCACCTTTTCTAATTTGTTATTCAACAACCAACTGTTCTAGCAACATTGTACAAAAATCCCATTGATCTTTATACAGTGTTGCAGTAGACATTTCTGTCTCCGTTCTTGTACCTATATGGATTCATATGTTTCAACAATCCATCCTCCTTTCTCAATAGTAATTTACAACCTACCCAATCGAGTGGTCTATCAACCGCTGAGTAGCACAAATTTTCCCTGAAATCCACTAGGATTCCTGCGAAAATTTGTTTGCCAACGGCTGAAATCCCATGCCATTTTGTATATCACAAATTATCAAGCAAGCCCTAGTAATCTATGTCAAGAATGTTACTGTAGTAAAAATACCATAAATATATTTTAATGTCAAGTCTTTCTAAATTGTTTTTTTCTTGGTAATTATATTTGTAAATAATATCAACCACGAAAGAAGAGCAGGCGCGGCAGAGGGCTGAGCCATCCCAGGGAACACATAGGCCTGCAATTATACCAAGATAGATGAAATGATTTTGGGGGACAGCCAGTGTATTTGTTTCTAGGTTGTGTCGTCAATAGGAATGTGCTATAATAGTCCTCAAAGTAGCAGGAGGGCAGAAAAATGGCGAGGGAACAGCATCGACATGATAT
>NZ_QZEG01000143.1:0-2298 GCF_009917605.1 Anaerotruncus sp. 1XD42-93
AGGAATCATCAAACAAGAGCAATGCTCTTGTTTGACCCTCTGTACAGAGGGTCAAATCAATCCTGACTGCCCGGTCTGCGGCGCAGAGGATGCCGGCCTGTCGGACTGCAAAGGGAAAGCTGAAAAAGAAGATACAAAACAGCCGGAAGATACCGGCATCTGCAAGCATCATCAGGAACATGACGATGCCTGCGGCTACCAGCCGGAATCGGAGGACAGTGAAGGAAGTCCGTGTACTTATGAGTGCCGTATCTGCCCCATTGAGGACTTGATCGCCGCCCTGCCGGAGCAGGTGACGGAGGACAATGCGGACGACGTGCGGGCGCAGCTTGATAAAATCCTTGCCCTTTACCGGGAACTGGACGAGGGCGAACAGGAGGAAATCGACCTCTCCCGCGTCACCAAGCTGCAAGAGGCCCTGGATGTGGCCAACGCGCCGATGCAAGCTGCGGGAGAAATTAACATATCCCAAAATTCTCAAAATAAATTGACCGAAGAGGACGGAGACTGTCCGGGGCATACCTTTACCGGCACAGCCCAAACGGCAATGATTTATGTGGAAAGCGGCGCCCATAATGTGACGTTTTCCCGCTTAAATATTACCGGAGCGGCATATGTAGGCATCGCTCCCGGCGCAACGATGAATCTGACCTTAGAGGATAGCAATACAATAAAGGGTTTTGAATGTGGAATTTATGTACCGAAAGGGGCAACCTTAGTAACTACCGCAGAGAGCGCAGGTTCATTGGATGTTTCTGGACCATATAGTGCTGGCATTGGTGGTTCACTTTATGATTTAAATAGTAATGACGGCGATATTGACTGTGGAACAGTGATAATCAATGGCGGAAACATCACAGCTACTGGTGGAAGTGCAGGTTATGCGTCCGCCGGAATTGGTGGTGCAGCGGGGGATAATACTAACGATGGTAATGGTGGTAATATCACTATCAATGGTGGCAAAGTGACCGCAAAGGGAGGCTACAATGGAGTCTCCAATGCTCCCGGTATCGGCGGTTCCACAAGCGCAAAGAGCGATGGAACCCTGACCATCAGTTCTGCCGATGTGCTGGACGGCAATACTACCCTTGGCGCTAAGGGGACTTATACCATCACCGGCGACCCCACGGCGGACATGATCGTGGTGCCAGAATTGGTGTATACCGGCGAGATACTGGATACTTCTGAAATTAGGATTGACGACAGCAAAACCGGGACAGCGACCTATTTTGGGCAGACTTTCCGTGTGCAGGCCAGCGCGGACGGCTGGGTATTGCAAGACTTAGGCGAAGTAAAAGAAGGCGGAGAGTATACTGCTGTTTTCAAAAAAGACAATAAGGAAATCAGCAAGACATTTACCGTGGCGCAATCCGGCACACAGTTTGTCGGGGACGGCACTGTGAAAACCTATAAAGACGGCACAGAGTGCAGTGACTTCACCGCTGATGATACCATCACCGTCAAGGCCACGCCTACCGCAACCGGGCAGGCTCCGGCAAAAGCGGCGGCACGTCTGAGGGGTGATCCTACTGCGGGACAAATGGCGGTGTTTGTGGGTACTACACAGGTGTCACTTCCCGCAGATGCGGTGGATGGTACCTACACCATGAGCGTCAGCGCCGCCGATGTGCTGCCAAACGGACAGGCGGGGGAAAACGGGAAGTTTACCCTGATTGTAAAATTCATTGGAACCACCAACATGGCCGATGCCGAGGTCCCGGTGGAGGTTACAATTACCCGCAATCCGCTGACGGCGGACATGGTAATGCTGTCAGCGGAAAGCGCCACCTACAACGGAACGGAGCAAAAACCGATTGTCACCGTTACCGGGCTGACGGTTGGAAAGGATTATGATGTCACATTCCAAGACGGATTTAAGAACGCTGGAACCTACACTGTTACCGTCACTGGCAAGGGGATTTATGAGGGAACGGTGAAAAAAACCTTCTCCATCGGCAAGGCTGCGCTGACCATCAAGGCTAACGACCAGACCATCACCTACGGCCAGAGCATCACAGAGGGAACAGGGCAGGTAACTGCCACCGGGCTTTGCGCTGGTGATAGTTTAAGTAGCATTACCCTCGCCGCCAGCACCAGGAATGTACCCGGCGGCACCATCGAACTCTCCGCCGCTCAAATCAAGAACAGCAGCAGCGCAGATATGACCGCCAATTATACAATTACTTATCAGCCGGGAACACTGACCATCAATAAGGCAGCGGCCCCTGCCATTACCTGGCCTGCCGCCAATGGCCTGACCTATGGGCAGAAACTATCCGAGAGTACGCTGAGCGGAGG
>NZ_QZEG01000144.1:0-2284 GCF_009917605.1 Anaerotruncus sp. 1XD42-93
GCCGCTCCCCCGCCTGCGCCGGAAGTGCCGCCCCAGCCCCGTGACGCGACCCGCGCCGAAAAGGAAGAGATTGTTTACCTCAACCTCTCGGAGCTGTTCCCGTTCAAAGACCATCCCTTTGGGGTGCGGGACGATGCGGAAATGAAAGGGCTTGTGGAGTCCGTCAAGGACAACGGCGTACACCAGCCCGCGCTGGTGCGTCCCCGCGAGGGCGGCGGCTATGAAATCATCGCGGGCCACCGCCGCCAGAGGGCCAGTGAGCTGGCCGGGTTTGCAAATATGCCGTGTATCGTCCGCAACATGACGGACGATGAGGCCATCCTTGCGATGACGGACGACAACCTGCGCCACCGGGAAAAGATTTTGCCGATGGAAAAGGCCCAATCGCTGAAAATGCAGGTGGAGGCCATCAGCCATCAAGGGACGAAGATGGAGGGCGTGGCCGCCGGGGACGTTGGAAAACGCTCCACGGAAATCGTGGGGGAGCGCAACGGCATGAACTACAAGCAGGTACAGCGGTATATCCGGCTGACCGAGCTTGTGCCGGAGCTCCAGTCTATGGTGAACGAGAAAAAGCTGTCTTTCACCCCCGCCGTGGAAATCTCGTTCATCAAGCCCAAAAACCAGAGGTTTATCGCCGTTTCCATTGAGGGCGAGCAGGCGTCCCCCTCGCTCTCCCAGGCGCAGGAGCTCCGCAAGCTGGATAAGGACGGGAAACTGAACGGCGATGTGATAGACGGCATTTTGAGCCGTGAAAAAAAGGAGGTAGACAAAGTGATTATTTCCGCCGCTGAACTGAACAAGTATTTCGGCAAGGACGCCACGCCCCGGGAAATGAAAGACCAGATTATGTCCCTGCTGGCCGAATGGAAAGAGAAACAGCCCCCGGAGCGCACCGCCCCGGAGAAAAAGACCGACCGGGAAAAGTAAGCCTTGAGACATTTTGTCCCGAGGTTTTTCTTTTTCCCGCGCCCCTCCCCCGTGCCTTGCATAGCGTTCTTTTAGAGAGGGGCTCTGGTGGTATATCCCCCGTCGCCGCCTGCTACTGAGCACAGCCGGGAGTGGGCGGTCAAGGGGCGGAACGCCCGCCGCCTGCGGCGGCTTGCCCTTGACGGCCCGCCCCGGCTGTGCCACCCCTCCCGGCGCGGCGGGGGATATATCCTCCAGAGCCGCCCCCTTTCCCATGAATGGGAAAGGGCGGGGGGATAGGGTTGAACGACAACTATTAAAATATCGGAGGTAAACGACTATGAAACGACCCCTTGCTTACATCACCGCCGCTTGGTATGGCGGCGATACGGAAAATGCGGAGCTGGCCGCGCAGTATTGCCGGGCGGTCTACGATGCGGGCTTTGCCCCTATCTGCCCGGCCTTGTTCCTGCCCCTTTTCCTCAATGACGCGGTTCCCGAGGAGCACAAGAGCAGCATCGACATTGGCCGCGATCTGCTCCGCCGCTCCCGGGTGCTGGTGGTGTGCGGGCATACCGTCACCGAGTCCATGAAGAACGACATCGCCGTGGCCCAGCGGCTGGGCATCACCGCCACCACCCTTGAGGGCATTTTGACCGTCAAGGGACAGGGCCGCCGCTGACGTGGCCGCGCTGTTCGAGGCGTACATCACCAATCTGGGGAAATACAACGAGGGCGAGCTGGTGGGGGAAACGCTGAAATTCCCCACCAGCCCCCAGGCGGTGGAGGCGCTGTTAAAGAATATCGGCGTGGACGGCATACGCTACGAGGAATTTTTCATCACCAGCTTTGACGGCGATGTGCTGGGGCTCTATGACTATCTGGGCGAGTATGAAAATCTGGACGAGTTGAACCATCTGGCCTGCCTGCTCTCGGAGCTCCCCCAAAGCGAGATTGAAAAATTCGAGGCCGCGCTCCATATGGGGGCGCATACCTCCAGCGTGGCGGACATCATCAACCTTGCGGAAAATCTGGACTGCTTTGAATTTTACCCGGAGATTGAAAGCGAGGAGGATTTGGGCCGCTATTTTGCGGAGGATTTGCCGATCCCCGCCGAGCTGAAAGACTACTTTGACTATGAGGCATACGGGCGGGACATATCCATCAACGAGGACGGCCACCTTGCCCCCGGCGGCTATATCGTCCAGACGGGCGATATTAAGGAAGTCTACCACGGGATAGAGGATATTCCCAAGGAGCACAAGGTTTTTGCCCTCCCCCGGCTCTCCATCCGGGAGCAGATGGCCGCCTACAAGGAAGTGATTGACCGTTCCTCTCTGGCGGCTGAACGCAAGCACCCGGAAACAAACCGGGA
>NZ_QZEG01000145.1:0-2272 GCF_009917605.1 Anaerotruncus sp. 1XD42-93
TTGACGTAGCCTTATAATCATAATCCTTTTGCGCAATGTCCGCACTGTAGGCCCCTACCATCCTCCAATCGCTTTCCATGCGCTCATAGCATCCCCGCTTCAATTCCCGGTAGATCGTGCTAAGCGAGCAGCCAATTTCCTTTGCGATATAAGCAGGAGATTTCCCAGCTTTCCGGTAGGTTTCAATCTTAATTCTATCCGTATAGACCAAATGCCGAAACTTCCCCTTTGCCTTCACTGTCATTCACCCTTCGCTGTCCTGTCACATCGTAATCTGGCATACCGTCCTTAGATTACACCCGGATATGTTCGTCAGCCTTTGTGCCATAGGCTCCATCTCTTCCGCTCCGTCTTGCTGAGAAGTCAAGAATCGGGTAGTATTTTGCTACGCAAAATCTCCACCCTGCCACCTACGGTGGCTTCTTGACTTTCAGCACTTTCCCTGTAAAACGGCTACGCCGCCAACGGGAAGCTGATAGACGAGCTATCAGCCCTCCGTTGACGCTTCGCCATTGTACCGGGAAAGCCGCCTGAGCTAGCTACATCTAACATCAGCCTTCAAGAGGGCGTTCCCCCCTCTTGGCTCCCCCCGCCGCTCCAAAAAGCTGATAGAGGGCGTTTTCTCGGCGATGCAAAAGCGATATTGGCAGACTATCCACGGAAACCTATTTATTATTCTGCATGTCCTGTTCTATCAAATCCACTATCAAGCGCGATAAACTTTTTCCCCGTTTTTCCGCCAAAGCTTTATATTCCGCCCGTTTTCCCTTTGGTACTCTAATTTTAATATCTTCTAAGTTTTCTTTCATGTATTTCATAGTAGCCCGTTTTTGTGCTTCCGAATATGGCATGTCATCCCACCTTCCACTTTTTCAAAATTATAACATAAGAAAATATTAGATTCAATGTAAAATTCATACATATATAAACCCCTATATTTATCTAAATCGCCAATTGAAATATAGGGTACTATATAGTATAATAGAGACAGATAAAGAAACCGCCCTCCAAAAAGAAAGGCGGTGAGAATATGCAAAGTAAACGGCTTCGTGATCTGTTACAGTTTGTTGTAACGCATCCCGGCAACCGCTACTTCTGCCGGTACCATGCGGGCACATGGTATCTGCGAATAAGCGGATAACAGCCATCCTTTAGCCCCAAGCGAAAAGGCGGTTTCTTTATCCTCTATTAAAATAACATACTCAACAAAATTTGTCAATCACCTGTCCTATCGGGTATACGGGGAGAAAGGAAACGCCATGACAGAATTTACAAAGGAGTCATTCAGGGCGCTTACCTTCCGAACAGATCATTCAATCAAAGCGATTTCAAAAGATTGGGCAAGTGAGATTCGCGAAGGGATTTCATGGGTGATCGTCTGGAAATCTGGTAGGAATTGGAATGCTCAGGGGCTATGGCTAAACCCGGAAACCGAAACATTGGAGCTGGAAGATCTAAAGTTGGCCCAAGCAATACTGGAAGAGGATCCGATGGCCATCATGATAAATGGCTACTACTGCGGAGGATTCGATGAACATATGACTATAAAAGAGATTGCAACAGCGATCCGCTGGCACTACGAAAATGGATACAATAGGCTGGATAACTCAACAGCATATACCCAAGTCCAACGTAAAGCCCAAAACACATTAGCTCTGACAACCAAGAAGTGAAGGGAGGGAAAAAAGATGGAGCAGCCTGTTTATAGTAAAATCTATCCGACAGGTCAGAGAGATTACCGGTACAATTACACTACCCAAAAGCTCCAGCGTATTGAAAAGCGCATCTTGAAAAATTTGGTGAAGAATGGGAGCTTTCAAAAGCAAATCCTGTCTGGTAAAAAAGCGAAAAGAGAGCCGCTCATATGAGCGGCTCTCTTCTATTTCATCCATTCAAAGTTTCCCTGCTGGTCATTGTCGTAAAGCAGTACCCAGTATTCAGGCATCTTGTCCCAAAGCTGGTGACGCACATCAAATTCCGCTGTTACTTCGGTTTCTACGGCCCAGCTGGTCACGCCGTTAATTTGTTTTTGCCGGATGCGTTTTTCAATGCGCTGGAGCTTTTGTGTGGTGTAGTTATATCGGTAGTCCCTCCGATCGGTAGGATAGAGTTTGCTGTAAAACGGTGTTTCCATATAACAACCTCCTTATTGCTCCCCTCGGTCTTTACGTGGGGAAAATGGGATCTTTGCCATGCGTTCTATCTTCTCAAACGTGTCGTAGCAGGCGCGCAGGCCGTCAGATTGGACAAAACTGGACTTGCGCAGGGGCTT
>NZ_QZEG01000146.1:0-2217 GCF_009917605.1 Anaerotruncus sp. 1XD42-93
ACATCAGGACGCTGCTCAAAGACGGTGTTTTGGCGGAACTGTCCATTGGCTATGACGCGGTTGACTTTGAATGGGATGGAGATAGCGGCATCCGGCATCTGAAGGAGATCAAGCTGTGGGAGGTCTCTATCGTAACCTGGGCAATGAACGACCAGGCGAAGATTAACGACGTGAAGTCGCTGGTGGAGGAAATGAGGACCGAGGCCAAGACCGGCAAAATCTCCCGCCGAAGGATGGACGCGCTGAAGCCGTTCATCGCCGTGGTCAAGGAGCTGCTGGAAATCCTCTCGTTCATGGACGCATCTGACGCAGACCCACCCCCAGCTGGGCCGGATGATCCACCGAATCCCCCAGCGAAACCCAAGAAGGACGCAGACCCGAACAAGCAAACCAAAAACGCCGGGATCATCTTCGAGATCATCCCCAACACAAACAGGAGGTAATTGAAAATGAAACTGACTCAAGAACAGCTTGCCGCCCTCATCGCGCAGGTGTTTGCGAACCTCATCGCGGCGGGCAAAGACCCCAGCGCCATTACCCAGGATGACATCATGGTTGAGGTCAGCGCCATCATCGACGAGGGTGACGCTGGCGACCCCGCCGGCAGCGAGGAAGAGGGTGCCCCCAAGGAAGACGAAGGTAAGGGCAAAGACCCCGCCATCACCCCTGAGTTCATCACCCAGGTGCTGGAGGCCCTGAAAGCCTGCCAGAAGACCGCCGGTGAGCCTGCGGGACAGAAGGACGCCGAGGAACCCTCTGCCCAGAAGGGTGCCGCTCCTGCGGCTACGCCCGCCCCCGCTGCCCCTGCGCAGCGTAAGTACTCCAGACTGTTCCTCTCCACCGGCGCCTCCCGTGATGGTGGCGCTGCCAGCAGCTTTAAGACCCGCATCGTTTCCATGTCCGCTCCTGAGCAGCGCAAGACCGTCTACGGTATGTTCGGCCGAGCTGTGAAGTGTATCCACGCCTCTGGCGGCGAGGTCGAGCGGGCCGCCTATGTTGCCGAGCACAAGTTCGGCGATGCTGAGATGGCCCGCGAGTTCAAGGCTCTGGCCGCGACCCAGCCCACCCATGGCGGTTATCTGGTTCCGGAGGTCTACGCAGACGAGATCATCGAGCTGCTGTACCCCTCCACGGTCATCTACGATCTGGGCGCCCGTCGGCTGGGCATGGACCACGGCAATCTCAACATCCCCAAGCTGAAGACTGGCACCCGCGCTATGTTCGCCGGGGAGAACCGGAAAATCCCCAAGACCGCTCCCAAATTCGGAAACATCCGGCTGTCCTCCAAGAAGCTGACCGCCCTGATTCCCATGAGCAACGACCTCCTTCGGTCCACCAACTTCGACAACGACGTTATCGTGGGCCAGGATGTGACCAAGCAGATGGCTCTCGGTGTGGACTGGGGCGCTTTCCAGGGCACCGGCGGGGAGTTCCAGCCCCTGGGTCTGTTCAACAACAAGGCCGTCCAGAACATCAACGTGGCCGAGATTGGCACCAGCTATGCCGGGACCGATGGTGTTCTGACCGCCATGTTCCCCAACTACCTCGTTGCCGCCGTGCTGAAGAACAACGTCTATGCTGATGCCTTGGGTTTCGTGTTCAACACCAGCGTGGAGCAGTTCTTCAAGTCCATCCGGGATAATACAGGCGGTTTCATCTTTGCTGAGGAGATGAACAAGCAGCACACCCTGGCAGGCTATCCCTACCGGACCACCAACCTGATCGAAACCGTGAGCGGCAAGACCAAGATTGCTTTCGGCAACTGGAACGACCTTATCATCGGCGAGCAGGGTGCCCTGGAAATCGAGACCAGCCGCGAGGGCAGCTGGACCGATGAGGCTGGCAATCTTGTGTCTGCCTTCGAGAACGACCAAACCCTTATCCGGGCCATCGACAATGTGGACGTGGGCCTGCGCCATGACGAGAGCTTCGTGGTGGCTACCGGCGTCGCCGTCCCTGTCTGATCTGAGAAGGAGGAAATGAGACTATGAAACGCAATCTGTTTCAGAACGTTCTGGTGATGCCCTGCAAGTCCGGCGATGTCATCGACCGGGAGGGGTATCTCTCCGCTGTTGTCGGGGCTGTTGTCAGTTCCGGCGGCAGCATGACCGTGACCGTTGAGCACAGCGACGACGGCGAGACCTTCGTGCCCGTGACTGACGAGCGGGTGTTCCCTGATCAGCAGACCGAGGGCGGTAAGTTCACCTTCAAGGAGCC
>NZ_QZEG01000147.1:0-2152 GCF_009917605.1 Anaerotruncus sp. 1XD42-93
CATGCAGGGTAAAACCTGCGGAGCCATTTTGCCGCACGAGGTATGGATTCTGAGATGGTCGGGAGGTAAAACAAAGATGATGGATACAACATACAACGTGGGCATCTACTGCCGGTTAAGTAACGACGATGAACGTGATGGGGAATCGGTCAGCATTGAGAACCAGAAATTGCTGCTTCAAAACTATGTCAGGCAGCGCGGCTGGAATGAGGTCGATGTCTATATCGACGACGGATACTCCGGCACGAACTTCAACCGCCCAGGCGTCAGGCGGTTAATCGAGGACGCAAAGGCCAAGCGGATCAATGTGATTCTGGTGAAGGACCTTTCCCGTTTTGGCCGCAACTACATCGAATTTGGGCAATATACGGATTACCTGTTCCCCTCTCTTGGATGCCGGTTCATCGCGCTGAACAACGGCATTGACACCATGAGTGACAACGGAAGCACCGATGTCATGTGCTTTTTGAACTTATTTAATGAGTTTTACAGCCGGGACACCAGCAAGAAGGTCAAGGCGGTCAAGAGGGCCTGTGCCGAAAACGGAAAATTCATGGGAACCTACCCCGCCTATGGCTACCGGCGCGACCCGCTGGATAAGCACCATCTGGTGATTGACGAGGAAACCGCGCCGGTTGTCCGCCGTATCTTTGAGATGCGGGCATCAGGCATGGGATTTCACGCCATCGCGGTGGCGCTCAATGAAGAAGGGATTCAGCCGCCCGGTGTGCTGTACTACCAGCGCAAGGGCCAGAGCGACCCCCGCAGGGTCAACCACAAGTGGGCCGACCAGACGGTAAAAAACATGGTCCGCAACGAGGTCTACATCGGGAACATGGTACAGGGCAAAAGCGGCACACTCTCCTATAAATCCCGCAAGCTCGTCAATAAATCGGAGGACGAGTGGATTCGGGTGGAGGGGACCCACGAGGCCATTATTTCGCGGGAACTGTGGGATACCGTAGCCAGTATCGGAAAAAAGAAGGTGCGAAAAAGCACTCCGTCCGATGGCTGCAAGAGCATCTTCACCGGACTTGTGTACTGCGCCGACTGCGGTTTCAAAATGCGGAACCATATCGAAAAATTCACCTATAAGGATGGCAGGCCGGGACGGTACAGCTCTTTCATCTGCGGCAACTACTCCCGCAGCGGAAGGGGCGCGTGTACCATCCACACCATCTATGAAACAGTGCTGACCCAGCTGGTATTGGAGGACATCCGGGAAAAGGCCCGCTTTGCGGAATATGACCCGGACCGGCTGATGGGCGAGATTCTCCGGCTGAAGGAGAAGGAATCCCACACCCGGCTTTTCTCCTATGAGCAGGAATTAAAATCCTCCTTAGCCCGTATTTCCGATTTGGAGCGCCTGATGCAGAATCTCTACGAGGACAAATGCACCGGCTCCATCCCGCAGACGGTATTTCAGACCCTGATGCAGAAATATGAAGCGGAACGGGCAGAAAAGGCGGAGGCAGTCCCGGAACTGGAAAGGAAAGTCCGGGCGCACTTGGAAAACCAGGTGGATACCGACCGCTGGCTGGAAATTATCCGGCGCTATACGGAAATCTCGGAACTGGACGAAACCATTCTCTTTGAACTGGTAGACCGGATCGAGGTTGGCGATACCCAGAAGGTCAACGGGCAGCGGATTTGTGAGGTCAAGGTCTACTACCGCTATGTCGGGAATGTGGATGGGGCGCTGGCACAGGAAAGGGGGCAGGATTATGGCGAAGCAATATAAAGTCGGTATCTACTGCCGCCTGAGTGTGGATGACGCCTCCAATTCCGCAAAAGCGAAGGGCTATATCCCCAGCGATGAATCGGTGAGCATTGAGAACCAATATGAAATCCTCTCCAAATTCGTCATGCTCAACGGCTGGATCGAGGTCAAGACCTATCAGGACGATGGGTACAGCGGGGGCAACTTCCAGCGGCCCGGATTTTTGGAAATGCTGGAGGACGCAAGGCATGGCCTGATTAACCTGATTCTGGTAAAGGACCTTTCCCGTTTAGGCAGGGATTTTGTGGAGGTGGGCCGTTATACGGACATCATTTTCCCTTCCCTCGGATGCCGGTTCGTGTCGGTTCTGGACTGCCTGGACAGCGAGGGGGACAACACCGATATGCTGCACTTCCGCAGTCTGATGAATGA
>NZ_QZEG01000148.1:0-2142 GCF_009917605.1 Anaerotruncus sp. 1XD42-93
CGCCGTATCAAGCGATTTCGTCGCATTTTTACCCGCTATGACAAACTGGATATTATCTTTTTGGCTTTTGTTTTTTTTGCTCTCATTGTCGATGTGCTTATGTGAACACTACCTAGCATCATTGAATTGATATTATTTGAAAAATCCCGTATAATAGGGAATAGAAATTTGAAACCGAAAGGGGGTCTTGCTCCTATGACAGAATATGAACTGTTGACGCTGATACATGGCGGTGAAAATATCCGTGTGGAGTTTAAGAAATCCACAAACGAGATTACCAGGGATGTGTATGATACTGTCTGCTCATTCTCTAACCGGGATGGTGGAATCATTATCCTGGGCGTAAAGGACAACGGAGAGATTTTAGGAATTATCCCGGATGCAGTTGACCGCATGAAAAAAGATTTTGTTACCTCTATCAACAACGGGCAGAAAATCAATCCTCCCCTTTATTTACAGCCGGAAACTTACCAGATAGAGGGGCGCACACTTCTGGTAATTCAAGTGCCGGTCAGCAGCCAGGTATGCCGTCATCGCGGGCGTATTTTTGACCGGAACCATGAATCGGATATTGACATTACGGATAATTCAGATATGGTGTATCAGCTGTATGCCCGTAAAAGCGGCAGTTATTTTGTCAACAAAGTGACCCGGTTTCAGCTTAGTGATCTTCGCTCTGACCTGATTGAAAGGGCAAGAACGATGACTTCCAGCCGTACTGCAAACCATCCGTGGAAATCCATGTCAGACGAGGAAATGCTGCACAGCGCCGGTCTGATTCTAAAAGATGAAGAAAAGCAGATGGAAGGTATCACTCTTGCGGCAATCCTGCTCTTTGGAAAAGACTCTACCATCATGTCTGTTCTTCCGCAGCATAAGACAGATGCTATTTTTCGGGTAGAGAATTTGGACCGTTATGATGACAGGGACGTTATCATAACAAATCTTTTAGAAACCTATGACCGCCTGATTGCGTTTGGGCAAAAACACCTTAGTGATCCTTTTGTGCAGGAAGGGATTCAAAGCATCAGCGCCAGAGATTGGATTTTGCGGGAAATTTTTTCAAACAGTCTGGCACACAGGGATTATTCCAGCGGATATGTGGCAAAGTTTGTAATCGAGCGAAACCGGCTTTACACCGAAAATGCCAACCGCTCTCACGGACATGGGGAACTGCTGTTATCCTCTTTCGAGCCGTATGCAAAGAACCCACCTATATCGAAAGTGTTCCGGGAAATTGGATTGGCTGATGAACTGGGTTCCGGTATGCGGAACACCTATAAATACACCCGGCTTTATTCCGGCGGGACACCAGAATTTATCGAGGATGATGTATTCCGCACAATCGTTCCGTTGGCTCCGGTTGCCATTGAAAAGGTGGGGCCGCAGGAAAAGACCCAAGTGACAACCCAAGTCAAGACCCAAGTGACAACCCAAGTGACAACCCAAGTGACAACCCAAGTGACAACCCAAGTGACAATCACTGATAAGATTCTGGTCTTTTGCCTTGAACCACACTCTAAAGCGGAAATCGCAGAACACTGCGGATATAAAAACACAAAGAACTTTACACAAAAATACCTGCGGCCTCTGCTTGATACTGGAAAGCTCCAGATGACAATACCGGACAAACCGAGAAGCCAAAATCAAAAATATATCACATCTGAACGCTGAACTTTAAGGCAAAAAGAAAAAGCGGAGGAAGGCGCGGCGAAGAACGCCGTTCCTCCCTCCGCAGATGGAGCAAACTATCCGGTCAGGAGAGCTTGGAAAGCTGGGCCAGTATCTTCTGCACACCCTCCCAAAGCTGTTCCTGCCGCTGGGATATATCTTCCAAATCAGCGTCATAAACCCGCCCGGTTTCATGCACTTTACGGGTCAGCTGGTTCAGGTTGTTGCTGGAATAGCGCATCAGGGATACCAGCTCCTTCAGCTCCGGCAAATCCAGCTTACCACATAGCCATCCAGCGCCATTTTCCGCAGGTAGGCTTCCCGGTTGACGGTCCCAAGCTGGGACATTTTCTGCTCAATCAGAGCCAGCTCCTCCGGGGAAACCCGGAAATTCACCTGTACCTCCCGTTTCCGCTTTGCCGCGCTCATCGTTCCGGTTCCCGTTTCTTAGGGGCGGCGGGTCTGCGTTCC
>NZ_QZEG01000149.1:0-2114 GCF_009917605.1 Anaerotruncus sp. 1XD42-93
TGTCGCTTCGGATATCCATCCACTGTGCTCCTTTCATTTCCTGACTCCCTTTCCGGGCTCTTTTTCGCCCTCTTGGGAGTCTATCTTTTTTTCGCCTCCTCCGCCACAAAACTACATTTTTTCCTCGGCGTTTTCTTTCATTTTATTACTGGCGCTGACAATCAATCTATCAATCCATCCATCAAGGAGCGCCCCCGGCGCTCCGCTGTTTTGAAGGAGAAGCCACCAGGTGGAGGATTTACCCCCAGGACCCGGCCAAGGGCTGAACAGGTCCTTAAAAATGCGGCAACCCCTGCAAACGGAAAACGAACCGTCGCCAATCTGGCTGCAAACAAGGCCCGGCAAAGGGCCAAGCGAGAAGCCCAGCGGAGCATATTTCAGTGGACAAAGCAGACGGCCAGGAACGCCGCAAATTTATCCAAAAAAGCAGCCATTGCCACCACAAAGGCTGTGAAAGCCCTGATTGGCGCCCTGTCTGCCCTTATGGGTGGCGTTGTTCTGGTTGTGGCCCTCTGCGTTATTTTCCTGGTGGCCGCTGTGATCGCTTCGCCCTTCGGTATCCTGTTCGCCAATGAGCCGTCCCCCGGCGCTGTACCTCTGAACGTTGCTGTATCTCAAATCAACATGGAGCTGACGGACAAGCTGTCCCTTTTACAAGCGGGGACCTATGATAGCATTGACATTCAGGGCGCTGGCCCGGACTGGAGAGAAGTTACGGCGGTATTCGCCTGCAAGACTGCTATGGGGGCGGACAGTGTAGATGTAGCCGCTCTCACGCCCGACCGTGTAGAGCGGCTGAAAGCTGTCTTTTGGGATATGTGCTCCATTACTTCCAGCCCGGAAACCATTGACCATCCAGCAGTTGGCAGTACAGCGGCATGGAGTGAAAAGGTCCTGCATATCACCATTACCGCTAAAACTGCGGACAATATGCGGACGGCCTACTTATTTAACAGCGAGCAAAACAGCTCCCTGACCGAACTGCTGGCTGAGCTGGGGGTGATTGGTGATCTGCTGGGTGACCTGAGTATTTCGCAGGAAAGCGTAACCGAACTTCTGAGCCGTTTGCCAGCGAACCTGTCCCCGGAGCGCCGGGCCGTGGTTGAAACGGCCTGCAAGCTGGTGGGCAAAGTAACCTATTTTTGGGGCGGGAAATCAAGGGTAATTGGCTGGGACTCCCGGTGGGGAACGTTGAAAAAAGTGTGGGCGGACGGCAACTCAACTACTGGCACCTACCGGCCCTTCGGCCTGGATTGCTCCGGGTTTGCCGATTGGGTATTTTACAATATCTCAGGCGGCAGTTACATCCTGGGCCACGGCGGGGGCGCTCATGCACAGCATACCTACTGCACCCCTATCACTTGGGCCGAGGCCCAGCCTGGCGACTTAGTTTTCTATCCTGGTGATACCCACGTTGGCATCGTAGGCGGCTGGGATGAAAGCGGCAATATTCAGATTATCCACTGTGCCAGCGGTTACAACAATGTGGTCATTACCGGGAAGGAGGGTTTCACTACCATAGGTAGACCAACGTATTATAGCTCATAAAATGAAATCTCACGGTGAGACGTGAATCTTGTTGTAAACCAAATTTTACAATGGTACGTCAGTCAATTGAACGTTTTTTTACTAGTTGAAAATACACCCAAACGAAACATGCAGAACATCCCCCTCCTACGGGAAAACACAGGTAAACATTTTGTATTGCTGGGGAAATTTGAAAACTAACTAATAAAAAAATTTGTCTACATATGATCATTCCAGTCAAAGACAGTACCATAACCATTTGAGAGTGCCCAAACCCTCTGGATGCGTTGGAGTAAATCTGGTTGATAGATTGAAAAATATACAAAGGGAGCATAGTGCGCATTGTTTCAACACCAAATTGGATAGCGTTTACGTCCGAGGTAAACAAGCCCATCAATTTTTCTGCAAAGAAATAGGTGGGTATTCCAAGGACAGATATGGATGAAAGACAGAGAAAGAAGCAAATTCGTATGCTATGCAGGGCACGATCCGGTCGGTTAGCGCCTAGATTCTGGCTAGGGCTTGTTTGAAAAATAAATATTGCACAAACCAAATAAAAGTGCGAAAATAGAGCCATGAAGCGATAT
>NZ_QZEG01000014.1:0-71051 GCF_009917605.1 Anaerotruncus sp. 1XD42-93
CGCCAGCTCGAACCCGTTTTTACGGACAGCGCGCTTGAAAGATTTTATCCCATTTCCAACCTCAAAATTGGTGTTTATCTTACCAATCCGGAGTGGACCCGCTATCTGGAGGAAACCGGCGATACCGAAAATGAGCATGGGATTCCGGGAAAGTTCGAGTATATCGTAGATCTTGCCACCGGCGAAAAAACCGAGGTGATCGAAACTTGGGGGGAAGAGATAGATGCCACCTTTCCAATCCAAGACTTTCATATGGCAGCTATACTTCTGGAACATATTTTACAAAAAATGGAAGCACTTGCGATGCGGCAAACGGGAAAAAATGTCACTCTGCTGGAGTCTGCACATGGGATGCGAATAGCGTAAACGCGTCTAAATGCAACTGTAAAATATATGACAGCGCGATCCAATGCCTGGGATATGCAAAATATGTTTATGCCCAGAACAATTCTAAAAAATGGGGCAGTGCGACCAGCTATACTTATAAAACTGATACGGAAGATGAAAAAAACAGGCTGAAGCGGGACTCAAAAAGTTTGTGGAAGGTCTTAAAACAGGTTCCCATATCCGTATAGATAACAAGCATTCGGTCATCGTTACTTCTACAGGAGTGACCGGCTTCAATACCATTGAGGCGAATGCGGACGGTGCAAGCTGTAAAGTTACCACCAGATTACATCGCTATTCTGATATAGTGGAAAAAGGCCAAACCATATCACAGGGTGTCGTGATAGCACCCTGTGATTCTGTGCATAAGAAGGAGAATTTGTAATGAGAAAATATACTATGTTTGTTGGAAAATGGTTACTTTTATTTATTGGGGTTTCCGTACTTACTCTTGTAAATTCAATTTTTGCTTCTATATATAATTATTTCGGTGTTACCTATACACAATATGGCGCTCTAATTTTCTTCTTGAGCCTTGCAATTTTTATCCTGTTCAATCTTAGCATTGGAGTGTTGCTCTGTTTTCTACTCCACAAACTTCCATTTTTTCGGATCTGCTACCGGGTGCTGCCCCGCAAGCAGATTTTTGGGGCCATCTTCGGACTTGCGCTCGGATTTTTTGCGATTGACGCCAGAATCATAAACTTGCCCTATTGGATAGGCAGGTTTTCACCCAATGCGATGAGCTGCCTGTATTGCATAGGCGTTTTTATCGGCTACGAGCTTTTTTCAATGTTTGCGGTTAAGCGGGCGCAATCCCAAATAAAACAGCAGAATCACAGGGTGTCGTGTTAGCGCCCTGTGATCCTGTGCATAAGAAGGAGAATTTGTAATGAAAAAATATATTATGCTTATTGGAAAATTATTGCTTTTGGTTATTGCGGTTTATGTACTTACCTTTGTAAATTCGATTCTTGCGTCTATGCTAAATTATTTTTATGCTACCTATGAGCAATATTATGGTATTCTGTTCGAACTTTTAGGCTGGGCCGCGTTTGCCCTGTTTAACATTGGCATCGGGATGCTGCTCTGTTTTCTGGTACATAAGCTGCCGTTTTTCCGGACCGGTTACCGGGTATTGCCCCGCAAGCAGATCTTTTGGGTGATCTTCGGACTGATACTCGGATTTTTTGCGCTTGGTACTAGGCTCGTAGACTTGCCTTATGGGGAGATGGAACTGATGCTTCGTGTTCCTCTGCGTTTTATATTTCAGCACCTTCCATGTGGGTGGGACGAAATAGCCGCCGTCCCATGGATAGGAAGGTTTTTGCCTCATGAGGGGACCTGCCTGTATTGCATAGGCGTTTTTATCGGCTACGAGCTTTTTTCTCTATTCGCAGTCAAGCAGATGCAATCCCAGAAAGCGCAAGGATGAGGCTGCAATGTTTTTAGAAGAGGTTCCTTTGGATAATACCATCATACCAAAAGGAAAAACGCTGTTGGGCAGGATTCCCCGTCCAGCGGCGTTTTTGGCGGTTTGTACGGGGAATGGAAAAGTCCTCATAAAAAAGAAAAACCCCCTTGGAAATCCTGCTTTAAAAACGCGAAACAGATTCTCAGGGATACTTCTTTGTATCCGGAGCCAGGACAGAGGCGTCGGATTTTCTTGAAATTTGGGGTCAGCGGAGGGGGCATTGGACACTGTCGGCAAACGCAACATGGACGGTGGAAAACTGGTTGGAGAGGTATTCGGATGAGCTGCATTCCACAGAGGGCGTCCCTTTGATGTCGTGCAGGAGGATCGTGAAAGTGACGGTGGTGCCTTCCCCCGGCTGGGAGGAGAGGGTCACTGCCCCGCCGAGCATCCCAATCGCGAGCCTTGCAAGGGGAAGCCCCAGACCGTTCCCGGAGAATGGATGGTCCCCATGTCGGTAGGAGAAATAAGGCTCAAACACTTGGGGAAGGATATTCTCCGGAATGCCCAGACCGTGGTCTGAAATCGAGAAGAGCAGCCGCTGTCCGGCCTGCCGCACCCGTACGCGCACCCGGTTTCCCTCCCGGGTGAACCGGGAACAGTTGGAGAGAATCTGGAGCAGCGCAATCGAGAGGCGGTTGGTATCGCAGGACGCGGGCAGCGGGCCATCCGGAATATCAGATTCAAGGGGGATGCCGTTGCTTTCGAGTACTACCGAGACCGCTCCAAGCAGCTCCCGCAGATATTGATAAAGGTCTGCCGGGCGCGGTGAAAGCGGGGCAACTGCGTTGAACATGCAGGTATAGTCGAAGATCATCCCGCAGCTGCGCAGCAACTGGAACGCGTTCTGGTTGATGGACTCAAAATAAGGCCCGCTCGCCTCGATGCAGTCGCTTCCGGCGGAAGCACAGACATGCATCAGCCCATGAAGCGATGCAAAAATATTGCTCAACGGCAGCCGGTACTGGCTCGAAAAGCTCGAAAGGACCCGGTTCGCTCCCTGGGGATGCAGGCCGGTTCCGCTTGGGGAGGTAAAGACCGGCTGCACCAGATAGCGGGAAGGGTCTCCAGGGGAAAGCGCGGAAAGCCGCACCGCATTCTCCGAGAGCATCCCGCCCGGATTCATGCTGACAAAAAAGCCGCGCGCAGCAATCTCCTTTTTGACCTCGTCCGGGGCATGGCCGTTTAGAAGAAGCTGCACTCCATCTGGAAGCGCAAGACAGGGCATTGCCTGTACCGCGGCGTCGCTTGCCCAGAGGGGCGAGAAAGAACCGTCTGTGATGACGGCGGGGGTATTAGCGGCCTGAAACATACTGGTGATTTGTTGGAAGAACAGGTCGTCCTGCTGCTGCTTCATGTAATATTCCTTTCCGTATCGGGGGTCTTTTGTTATCTTCTCATTCGCTCATTGGGATATGCAGGGGATTTTTGGTGCCGGACGAAATTCGACGAATTCCGACAAATCAATTATAGTATATTACTTGGTGGTTTTCAATAAAAACCCTTACATAAAGCACGCAGGTTTGAAAAAAATAAAAAAAATCGTTTAAACTTTGACAAAGATATTGTAGTTTTTCAGGAATTGGTATAGAATATAACTATCAAAATTACAGGAGGTTGTTTCCAATGGCAATTAAAGTTGGTATTAACGGTTTTGGTCGTATCGGCAGACTTGTTTTCCGTGCGGCTGTTGCACAGCCTGAGAAGTTTGAGGTCGTCGGGATCAATGACCCGTTCATCGATGTTGATTATATGGTCTACATGACCAAGTATGATTCGATGCATGGTCGGTTCGAGGGTGAGGTCTCCGCTAAAGACGGCAAATTCGTCGTCAACGGCAAAGAGATCAAGGTCTATGACAAGATGAACCCGGCTGAGATTCCGTGGAGCGAGTGCGGCGCGGATTATGTGGTAGAGTCTACCGGTGTGTTCACCACCACCGAGAAAGCTTCTGCCCACTTCACAGGCGGCGCAAAGAAGGTTGTCATTTCGGCTCCTTCGGCGGATGCTCCGATGTTTGTCATGGGCGTCAACCAGGACAAGTACACCAAGGACATGAAGGTCGTTTCCAACGCATCCTGCACCACCAACTGCCTGGCACCGCTGGCAAAGGTTATCAACGACAACTTCGGAATCGTTGACGGCCTGATGACCACAGTCCATTCGACTACTGCAACCCAGAAAACGGTTGATGGCCCCTCCAAGAAGGACTGGAGAGGCGGACGTGCTGCCGCGGGCAACATCATCCCCTCGTCTACCGGCGCTGCGAAAGCGGTCGGCAAAGTTATCCCTGAGCTGAACGGCAAGCTGACTGGTATGGCGTTCCGCGTTCCGACTCTTGATGTCTCGGTGGTTGACCTGACTGTCAATCTCGCGAAACCCGCGTCCTATGACGAGATCTGCAAAGCGGTCAAGGCTGCTGCGGAAGGTCCGATGAAGGGTATCCTCGACTACACCGAGGACCAGGTCGTCTCTTCCGACTTCCTCACCGATCCCCATACCTCGATCTTCGACGCCAAGGCTGGTATCGCTCTGACCGACAAGTTTGTTAAACTGGTTTCCTGGTATGACAATGAGTGGGGTTATTCCAACAAAGTTCTCATGCTCATCGGGCATATGGCTGAGGTTGACGCGAAATAAGCAACGGCTGAAGTTTTCAATGAAACAAAAACCCGCTGTACAGAAAACGCTGTACAGCGGGTTTTATGCTTTCGATGAGAAAACAGTGGAAAAAATCTCAATTTGAATCTGCCTGCTATTGAGAAACCAAGGCCTTGGTGCCTTTTCGTTTTATGCCTCTTTGCCTTGCAGAAAATGAATGAGATTTAGCCGCCCATCAGGATATAGATATTGTGATAGAAGCCGGCATATTGACAGAGTCTTAATCGTATAGTATATTAGAATTATCTTAAATACTATAAGGAGGCATTATGGCAACATCAACAAGACTGGCGCGGGTTGGCAGGGAATGTGTGGCTTGTGGGAGCTGCCTGCGGGTTTGCCCAAAAGGCGCGATACGCATTGTGTCGGGTGTGACAGCTCAGATCGACGGCAATATCTGTATCGGCTGCGGAAAATGCACCAGAATCTGCCCGGCAGATGTGATTACGATTGTGCAACGGGGGGCTGTGGAATGAAACGGAACTGGTATGACTACCTTTGGGCCGCAGAGCTTCTCTATTGGGCATTGGGGCTGTGCAATATCCTTTTTGCCTGGTTGGGCATGTTCTTCTTCTTTATCCCCCTGCTAATGGCCGTGATTGGCGGAAACAAAGTATACTGCAACCGCTATTGCGGACGGGGACAGCTCCTGGGGCTGCTGGGCCGCAGACTTTCCCGAAATGTGCCGCCCCCTAGGTTTCTGCGCAGCTACTGGTTCCGCGGCGGATTTCTGGCATTTTTTATGGTGATGTTCGGGCTGATGCTGCGCAGCACCTGGATGGTATTTTCAGGCGCACCGCTGCGGCAGACGGTGACCCTGCTGTGGACGTTCAAGCTTCCCTGGCAATGGGCGGAGGTAGGGATGGTTTCGCCATGGATTGCCCAGTTTGCGTTTGGCTTTTTCGGTGTCATGATGACATCCACTGTTTTGGGCCTTTTCACCATGGTTCTGTTCCGCCCCCGGTCCTGGTGCGTATACTGCCCTATGGGGACGATGACGCAAGGCATTTGCAGACTGAGACAAAAGAAAGAGGATGTTGCTTGTGGAGGAAAGAGCAAAGAAGATTGCAGAGCTGCTCAAAATACTGGCCAATGAACACCGGCTGCTGATCCTCTGTGCGTTGATGCGGGGGCCGTTAGCTGTAGGGGAGATTCACCGATCTACTCCCCATATCACCGCTTCGGCGCTGTCCCAGCATCTGGGGCATCTGCGTATGGCGGGAATTTTGGAGTCCCGCAAGCAGGGGATGCATGTCATCTATGAAATCCGAGATCAACGGGTGACAGCTTTGTTGGAGGCCATCAAAGAGTATTACTGCGAGGAGCAGCCGGAGGACAGCGAAAAAGACAGCGGGTTTGGTCCTCTAGGTAAGCCCTGATCTGGGCAGATGATCTAAGAACCTGTATTCATAATCAGAGGATGCCGGATGGGCGAGGGATTTTGCTGCCCTGCAAGGCGAAAAAACGCAGACAATCCTTTGTGTATTGCAAGATTTTTCAACGCGGCAGGCCGGCAAAAGACCCGCTCAGACGGTGTCGAATGGTTGTGAATACGGGTTCTAAACTAAAGGGGCGGGATGGGTTATACCGGCCCGCTCTTATCCGTTTACATTGCTTTGGTTGGTGGTATCGGATGTAACTCGAGGAGGCAGCTCCCTACCATTCCTTATGAGAACACCACAAAAGTAGCTTGCCGCATTAGGTGAATTATGATATAATAGCTGCAAAGCAGCTATCATACCGGAGCTATGGCCAGGACGATGTGCAGGCAGAGCCTGCCCCCATCCCGATGGCCAATGATATCGCATCGCTTCGCGATTGTGGTATCATAACTACAGGCACGCCATTATACTGGGGTATGGTCCAGCCTGTCAGAGCGCTCTACGCTTTTGACAGAATCAAAAAAACATATACACAATAATGACTGTAAAGGAAAATGAGCAATGTGGAAAGAAAGCTACCGCCTAGGTGTTGAACGGATTGATAAACAGCATCAGAAGCTTTTTAAAATGACTGGCGCTCTGGTCCAGGCAGCGCGAGACGGTGCCGGAGAAGAAACCTACAAGAAAGCGCTTGACTTTTTAAAAGAGTATGTGGTATATCATTTTCAGGATGAAGAGGATTATCAGAGGGCAATCGGCTATAGCAGGCTGGAAGAGCATATCCAGCAGCACCGCGAATTTGCCGGAAAGGTACAGGAATACGAGGAAAAGCTGATCGAAAACGGGTATGACCAGCGGATGACCAAATATCTGGCCGGAACCTTGACTGCATGGCTGATCCATCATGTGGCAGACAGCGACCAGAAGCTGGTGGCCTGTCCGCGCAAGAAGGCGATGCATCATCAGTCCCAGCACTGCACCGGGCTGTTTGCAGAACGGACGGCCGATGTGCTCGAAAAGATGGCGTGCTTTGCCCGCAGCCAGATATCATTGCATGAGACCAACCATTTTGGCGAACTGGGAGATTTCTTTGTTGAAATCGAGCTGTGTGGAGAGCTGCGGGGGAAAGCGGTCTTTGGATTTTCCAAAGAGTTGTCCTTCAGCCTGATTCGGAGGATGATGCTGTTTGATCTGGAGGAGCCGGATGAGCTGATGCAGTCCGCCCTTTGCGAATTAAGCAATATCGCCTGCGGCAGCACTGCGGTTAAGCTGGACCGGCGTGGAATTATTATCCAAATCAAAACGCCTGTTTTTTCCTGTGGATATGAAGGGCCGGACAATGTGGGCGTTCAGATTGACACTGGAACCGGACGTCTGGAGATTGCGGTTTTTCTGGATGAACAGACGTTGGAACGCCGGTACCGCAGCGGCTATCTACGGTTTTCGGACCTCAAAGAGAAAGACAAAAAATGAACAGGACAAAAAATCGCCCCGACTGCATCTGCAACAGCCGGGGCGGTGTTTTATCGTCAGCACCCAAAAACACAGCGCTTATTTTTGGATTGCGGGCAAAAGCCTGACATGCACATCATTCCTCGTTCATCTCGGCTTCCATCTGTTCTTCAAACATGTGTGCGTATTCTTGGGTTTTTCCAGTGATATAGCCGACTGCCTCGAAGTAAGTCTCCAGCATATAGTCCATCGCGCCCTGCGGATCATAGTATGGGTTGACCTGATCGTCATTCTCCGCCTTAGCGTGCAGGTGATTTTGGGTATACAGCAGCGCAAGGTCCTGAATGGTGCGCGAAAAATCAATTCTCCAATCCTTTTTAGACATAGACAAGCTCCCCTTTTAAAATTGATCTTCTAAGCAGCAGCGAAAAGGCTGCGTCCGTCTTTGCGGGCGCCGGGCGTCCCCACCCGGAACAGGTCTTCCGCATCAGAACGGGTAACTGTGCGCGTGGTTCCGCCTGAGACATATACTCTGCCGCATTCCGGACAGATACCGGTATGCAGAACCACACTCTGGGAGACAACCTCCCGCCCATCTTGCCGGGCCTGCGCCTGCTCATGGAACACATGCTCCATCTCGTGGCTGCGCACAACGCTTGCAGCCGCATCCGGGTTGATCTTACCAGGCGTCTTGAACGAAACTCCCGGGTCGGTAGAACCGTCCTGGTATTTCCGGTTTTCGCAGGTTTCACATTTTTCCGGATCCATCAGGTTTTCCGGCTCCTCCTCATCCTCCTGCCCGGGGAGAAGCGGACCAGCCGATTCCTCCTGCTGAACTTCCTCCGCGCCGGACTGCTGCCATGCGAGCGGGTTTGCGCGTCCGCTCATACTGCCGGTGCCGATTTCTCCGCCGGACAGCGCGGGCATACCGGGCATACTGGTGCGCCAGTCTCCGGTGTCCCCCCCTGCGGAAATGCCCGGCGCCCGGTTGGAGGACGGATTCGGTGCGGAGGCCTTCACCTGAACGGGACTCCGCGCCTGCGAGAACCCCTGCCGCATAGACGGTGTGGAAGCCCCTGTTCTGCGCGGAATCGAATTTCGCTGATACAGGGGGAATCCTGCTGCTGACTGAAGAATGCCGCCAGTCATGATAAACTCCCTCCCAGATTCCAGATTTTAAGGTTGTTTTATGTAAACAATTATCTACTTTTCAGTATAAATAAAAATAGCTTGAAATACAAGAGAAAAAGTAAAAAATCTTCCTGCATAATTTTTCAAAAATGGGCCTGTTCCGGGGTTTTGTTTGGGAAGCTTCTGCCGAAAATAGAGGAACGGAAGAATGGTACATATAAAAACAGCAGGGATTCAGAAAATTAAGGATTGCACAAACCAAAATCCTAATATATAATAGTAAAATGGTAGGTGCCGGATATTGAGGCTTCGGCAGGACTGCCCCATTTTACGTCTTTGCTGTTGCAGGCGAAAGGCATAACAAAATAAAATAATAAAGAGAGGGTTTTTCTATGAAAAAATCGATAAAAACGGCCGTATGGCTGCGAGTGATCGTGATTTTTGTGGCATTGGTATTGAGCGCGGTGTTCACCATTACCGGACTGCTCAATATTCGAAGTTCCTCCCTTTCCTCCAAAACGGCGAATGAAATCCACGTGATTGCTCTGTCGGCGGAAAAAGCACATCTGAACTGGATCGAAAACCTCAGCTCTTCGATCAGCTTTGGAACCGAATTCACCGGAAGTACCGACTATACCAGCTGTTCGCTTGGTAACTGGCTTTATCATACCGACCGCACAGCCCTCCCTGATCCCAGGATTGATGCGATCATGAATGAGATCGAGCCGATCCACCAGCGTATCCACTCCTCCGCATCTGAAATCCTCGGCTGTAAGGACACCGACCATGCCAGGGCACAGGATATCTACCTGAACCAGACTAAGGCGGACGTAAACACTCTGCTCGGCAAGCTGGAAGAGGTGATTGCGATCATCAATGAAGTGGTTGTCGATGATGCCCGTCTGCTCCAGAATGCAGAGCTGCAAACGATCACTGTGTTTGTTATCTCGATGCTGATGATCTTTATTGTCTGTATCCTCCTGATCCGCTACATCATGCATAGCGTTGTTTCTCCAATCACCATCATCACCGAATCGAGCCAGAAGCTCGCGAAGGGAGAACTAAATTTCCAGATAGACATCCACAGCGAGAATGAGATTGGCGTACTTGCCGACAGTCTCAACTCCTCGGTAAAGACTTTGAGTACCTATGTAGAAGATATTTCTGACACCCTCACAGAGATTTCGGAAGGTGACCTGACCCGGGAAAACAACCTGCACTATATTGGCGATTTTGTGCGGATTGAACAGTCGATCAAGATTATCCTTGACCAGCTGAATGATATGGTAAGCCGGCTTGCAGCTACCTCGGAAGAGGTTTCCCGTGGCGCGGAGCAGGTCGCAAGCGGTGCACAGTCCCTCGCACAGGGGTCGACCGAACAGACCACCGAGATCGAAAAACTGCTCGAGCGGGTTCATCTCGTCTCCGGGCAGATCGGGGAGAGCGTCCAGAGTGCACGCGATACCAACAGTGCGGTTGCGGCGATGGGAGGACAGATTGATGTTTGCAGCCAGACAATGAAGGATATGTCCGGCGCCATGCAGGAGATCAGCTCAAATTCCAAGGAGATCGGCAACATCATCAAGGCGATTGAGGACATCGCCTTCCAGACCAACATCCTCGCACTGAACGCTGCGGTGGAGGCTGCAAGGGCAGGCACCGCAGGCAAGGGATTTGCAGTCGTGGCGGATGAGGTGCGCAACCTCGCTGCCAAGAGCGCGGAAGCAGCGCAGAGCACGACCGCCCTGATCGAGAAGTCCCTGAAGGCGGTTTCCCGCGGGGTTGATCTGACCGGTTCCACACAGGATTCCCTCGACGCGGTGATTAACGATGCACGCATCGTGACCGACAGGGTCCGTGAAATTTCCGATGCATCCGCCGCGCAGGAGATGTCGGTTTCGGATATCTCGGTCGGCCTCGCGCAGATCTCACAGGTTGTCCAGACCAACTCCGCTACCTCCGAGGAGAGCGCTGCGGCAAGCGAGGAGTTGTTCGGTCAGGCGCAGATCGTGAAAAATCTGGTTGGGCAGTTCAAGATCAAGACAGCTATTGTTTCGGCTGGCCATCGGGCTGAATTCTGATTTCCCATATCCTTTCAGAGGGCGTCTGCCGGTTCAGGCAGGCGCCTTTGTTGTTGTCTGTTCCCCTTCTCGGTTACACCGGGGGGCTTTCTTTTTTCAGAGTCCTTGTTTGCATTCTGGCAGGAGGAGCTGCGAAAGCCTCTCACTGGCCTGGCTGCGAACCGGGCAGCGTTTTCCGCAAGGCTTACCGCTTACTGTTGAAAAAGACAACCATTCTTCCTCTTTAACTGGCCTATAACCGGATCTGTCCCGCCCAGGCCCAGAAAGCCGTATTTGCATGGAAGTGCATTTCCACAAAAAAGGGGGGGAGCTACAAGGTACGCCGGAATGGCCGCCTGAAGCGCTCGCCGTGGTTCGCAGCCTGTACGCTGCGCCCAGCCTGGGCGATAACCGATGCTGCAACTCCACGCTTGCAGCCCGCGCATCCACGGCCCTCTTCCTCGTAATTTTCGAAAAGAGGGGGAAAACATAAAAAGGCCCGCGCCTGTGGAGGCAGGCGCGGGTATTTACGCAACTGAAAGTAGGAAGTTATCTGGAGACTTTTTTGAAAGCAACCGCACCGGCAGCGGCCAGCGTACCGATCCCACCGAGGATCGCGGCTGTGACCATGTCGGAACCACCGGTCGAAGGAACCGGTTTTTTCAGGCTGACCTTCTCAATGACCTCATCCTGCACCGCATCGAGGTCCAGCTCGGTGTCCGAAACGATATAGTTGGTGAGTTTGCGGGTCTTAATGCTCCAACCCTCAATATCATCCCAGTTCTCATAGTAAGTAAATTCGCTGGTGATATCCGAGAGGGTCCCGTCCGGATTGCGGGTGTAGATATAGACGTGTTTCGGGTTCAGGGCATTGTCGGAATCGGTATTCCACGGCACGCCCAGTGTCAGAGTTGCGCGGGAAGTGGAGGGGACGGTCGGTGCGCCGACAAAGGTATAGAACCAGAGCTCTGCGCCTACCGGGTCCGCATATTTGCGATAGATCTCGCTGTCCGCCTTGGTGGAGAGCTTGGCATAAAATTTGGAAGCTTCGCTGCTCGCATCAAACCGGAGGGTCGCCATCTCGCCCCACGAGATATAGTTTTCGTCGTTGGATTCGGGTTTGAAGATAAACCCGTCGCCCGCTTCCGCATCGGCGGAGGAACCCGACATCTCGTCATTGCTGATCCAGAAGGTCAGCTCATATTCCGCGGTGTCGTATGTATCCACCGAAACGCCGTTGTCCACCAGGATATCCTTGTAAACGCTGGTTGCAAGGTCGCCTGCATTGACATATTTGCGGGGCTTGAAGGTCACTTCAACGGTCGCCTTTTTTTCTCCGGCCTCATGGGTGGAGCCGGTGGTGACCTTCAGATAAGCGGTGCGCTTGTCAGGCGTGCTGCCGCCAAGATTCTTTCCGTTGACCAGCTCGACCGATTTGATCAGCGAGCGGCCTTCTCCTTTTTTGGATGCCTTGAAGCTGAACAGGCTTCCATCCCCCAGCTTGTTGATTGCATTGGCATTTTCGCCGCTGTCCTTTACCTGATAGGTGGTGCCATCCCGTTTGGTAAAGGTGATGCTGGAATCCAGGTCTTCAACCGGGATATAATAGGTGCTGTCCGGGCGGACTTCGTCAAATACCAGCCCATTTCCAGAGAGTGTCAGGTCACCATGGCTGTTATACGCATCGGCGGCAAGGGCGGATACCCCCATGCCGGCGACCAGCGCAACGGCCATCACGCAGGAAAGGATTCTCTTCATTCGTAATTTGCCTCCTTTGAAAAATCCAGCTTTGAAATCGTAACCAACAGGGTCCTCCAATCCCTCTCTGTTACGTTTCCAAGTATAACTATTTGTATATTCAATGTCAAGGTATCGTGCTTTCCAAATTATTCATATTGCACTATATATACCTCTGAAAATCCAATATAACCCGTCAATATTGCTGAATTATTCCAATTTCAGGGCCTTTTATGAAAAAGGTTCCTCTATTTCCTGATACATGATATACTTTAAGTATTATTTTCCTTTGCTGCCAGTATTTTTGGAAACGCACAAAACCCCGCTGTGTTACCACAGCGGGGCCTACATTTCCATATACCCACGCACAGGGCGGTTGGAGAGACCCGTCCCGTTTTGGGGGTTGTGTGCGGCTGTCCGGAGGGAACATCCGCATACCCGCAGCTTACAACCGGCCTTGCAGCCTGTTTTCCGCCTCGGGGTGGGCTTGCATATCACACTGTGCCTCCAGCCTCTGTCCCCTCCGGGCCAGACAGCAGCCTTTTGTTGACCACTGTATCCGAAACGCACAAAGGTCTATACAGTGAAACATGCTTCCCGCCGGATCCCGTTGCACAGAACCCGGCTGTTCAATTTGTCGCACGCGAATCCAACTCAGGGTCAGGCTCGCGAGAACTTGTCCGCGTGCCTTTGCTTGCGCTGGGTACGCGGGCGGATGCAGAGCGCCGCTTCCCACTTTCCAGCCGTTCCGAGACTGTTCAGCGCGAACGCTGCCCGAACCCGTCCCGGCTCGGTCCACAGGAGGCGATGCTGTAACCCGGATGGCCAAGCTGTCGGACAGAGCCTCCCAAAAGAGAAAGCCTGTCGTTTACAGCTGCCCGCCCGGAAGCAATCGGTTCTGTCAACGACTGGAACCCTCCGTTCCATTGATTGCTGAACCTATTATACCGCGAATCTGGTAGAAAGTCAATCTATTTTGTAACCGTTTTGTAACTTTTGCAATTTTTTTGTTACCGGTTTGTAATACTTCCCGCAAAGAACGTTCTGGTTCGACCATTTTACAGCTTTTTTCGGGCCTTTAGAAGGGTTCGCAGAGAGGCGCGGGAAAAGATTTATTCCCACATTTCACACTCTGTTCAAAAAGTGATGTTATAATATGCACAACATACGTCTGTGCATATTGTGTCAGGGCGAAAACCGGCGGGACTGGTTTTCGCGCCGGTTCTTAGTGTGTAAGCGGATGGGGCGCCGGCTTCCAACAGGGAAGCCTGTGCGAGAGCTATGATATTTATGGGAGGAGCATTATGATATTAAAACGGTTTTTGGCGATATTCTGTGCATTTGCGGTTCTGCTTGGCGGATGCGGAAAGGACGACTCCGCCCCGGAAAATCCGGAGGATGCCTCTTCTGTTTCGGAATCAGAAGAATCGGTCCCGGAAGAATCGGAACAGGAGTCGTCAGATGAAGGCTCCAAAGAAGAGTCCGAGACATCCGGCGACACTTCCAGTGCAGGGGGAGAAAGCAGCGGAGATGGTGCTTCCAGCGGGGAGGAAAGTACCCCGGTTCCGGAGCAGCCCAAGTCCCCGCCGCGCGTCTCGCTCTCCAACCGCATCATTGAGCTGGGCGAGGTTCTGGTTTTGCATATCTCCAATGTGGAAAGCTCAGAGGTCGTTGCGGACACCGACCTGCCGCACAACTCCCTGTTCTATCCGGATGGTGATGGGTTGACCGTCCTGCTCCCGATCTCCTATAATGAAGCGCCCGGCAACTATACCCTTTCGATTCAGGCGCGGGATAAGACCTTCGACTATACCATTATGGTTGTTGACCGGGAGTTTGAGGTTCAAAACCTCACGATTTCTGAGGACACCGTCGGTGCGACCGATACCGCCGAGGCAAACCAGGAGTGGGAACAGAAGATCGAGCCGCTTAAGATGCTCGCAAGCCCTGATAAATACTGGGAAGGACCGTTCATGCAGCCGGTTCAGGGGGAGATCACCACTGAGTTTGGCAGCATCCGCTATACCAACGGTTCGGCCTCCTCGACCCGGCACAGCGGCATCGACATCGCAGCCGCCCAGGGCACATCAATTGCAGCCGCCAATAACGGGAAAATCCTTTTTGCGGATTTCCTACAGCTCACCGGGAATACGGTCGTGATCGACCATGGGTTTGGCCTCAAGAGTTTCTATTATCATATGGATTCCCTGAATGTGAAGGAAGGGGATATGGTTCAAACAGGGGATATTGTCGGTACGGTTGGCTCCACCGGCTATTCGACCGGGCCGCATCTCCATTACAGCCTCCTGGTAAACAACGTGTTTATCAACCCGTGGACTGCGTTTGAACATGGGATTTGATCCCGCGAAGCCGCAGTTTCTGCCGCTCATCTGCCTATGTTAAAACTGCCCGGGATACTTGATGTATCCCGGGCGGTTTTTCTGCGTCCACCCTCTGCCCGCGGGAAACCCACCAGGTTCCCGCCCTTCAAACGGCCCAGGGAGGTCTTTTTCCGGTCAGTCCAGAAGGGTAAGGGTGATTTCGTATTTGGAGTCGAGCGCATTCTGAAGCTCAGCGTCCTTTTTATATTTTGCGATTGCCGCAGAAGATTTTGCGGTCGGCTGGAGGGTGCCCGCACCGGCGACGCATCCGCCCGGGCAACCCATCCCTTCCAGCAGGTAACCATTATATTTGCCGGCTTTGGCGAGCATAAGCATCTTTTTGCACTCCTGTAAGCCCTGTGCGGAAGCGATCTTGACTTCCCGGCTGGGGTCAAGCCGCTTGACCGCGTCGGCAACCGCCTGCGCGACCCCGCCGCTCACCGCGAATCCGCGTCCGGCGCCGGTCGCCTCAAGCAGCGGCTTGTTCGCCTCGCAGGATTTGAAGTCCACCCCTTTCGCGACCACCATCCCCATCAGTTCCTCGAAGGTCAGCACAAAATCGACGTCGCTGCGGATGGTGCGGCGGCTCGCCTCCAGTTTTTTGGCGGAGCAGGGGCCGATGAACGCAACCTTGCAGTTTTTGTGCTCCTTCTTTTGCAGGCGGGCGGTCAGGACCATCGGGGTCAGCGCCATGGAGATGTAGGGCGCGAGGTCGGGGAACAGCTTCTTTGCCATGACCGACCAGGACGGGCAGCAGGAGGTTGCCATAAACGGCTGTTCGCTTGGTACAGAGCGCATGAAGTCCTTCGCTTCCTCGATCGTGCAGAGGTCTGCGCCAATCGCAACCTCAACCACGCTGTCGAACCCGAGCTGCTTCATCGCGCTGTTGAATTTTTCCGGGGTGAGGTCGGGCCCGAGCTGCCCGAGGAAGGCGGGCGCGACGATCGCAATCACCCGGTCCCCCTTCTTGATCGACTGGATCAGCTGGAAAATCTGCCCCTTGTCCGCGATGGCACCGAACGGGCAGTTGACCAGGCACATCCCGCAGGAGACGCATTTGTCATAGTTGATGGTGGCGCGTCCATGTTCGTCCGAACCGATCGCATCCATGCCGCAGGCTTTGGCGCAGGGGCGCTCGAGCTTGAGGATCGCCCCATACGGGCAGACATCCTTGCAGCGGCCGCATTTGACGCATTTGGACTGGTCGATTACCGATTTGCCGTGTTGAATCGAGATCGCACCTTTGGGGCAGACCTCCTTGCAGGGATTTTCCAGACAGCCCTGGCAGGCATCGGTCACATGGAATTTTTTATCCGGACAGGCGTTGCAGGCGAATTTGATAATATTAATCAGCGGCGGATCGTAATATTTTTCCGCGATTGCGCTTTCATCGATTCCCTGCGAAAGCGGTGCGTGTTCATCTACCGGGCGCAGCGGCAGGCCGATTGCAAGACGCAGGCGCTCGCCGATAATCGCCCGCTCCAGAAAGATCGAATCCCGATAGCTGGCGATCTCCCCGGGCAGGATTTTATAGGGCAGCTCATCAATGCGGGAATAGTCCCCGCCCTCGTAGGCGAGGCGCGCGACCTCGGTAAAGACCTTGCGCCGTATATCGGTGACAGAAGAATAGATACCTCTCATACAGTCTACCTCATTTCCAGACAGTTTTTTTGGTGTGCGGCCAACGGCTTGTACCGGTTGTAGAACATGGCGAAACACTCCAAAGTGAAGAGTAGTACAAATCGGCGGTTTTGTCAAGAAATACCGGGCCTTTTCAGAAGTTTCCCCGGAAATTCATGCAAGCGGGCGGATGCTGATTTCCCCCCACCGGAGCGTCTCCTCCCGCCCGTCCGGATAGCGGACGGTCAGCCCCCCGTCATCCGCGACCGAAACGGCACGCGCGGTACGGGGCGGGACCCCCTGCCCACAGATCTCGATCTGCCTGCCGAGCGCGGTCGACCGCCTCCGGTATTCATCCAGGTACGAACGGGCGGGGAAATCCTCCGCAAAGAAAAACAGATGGCGCAGGATGGCGGCAGCAAGCTCGTTGCGGGTGGCACATGGGCGCCCGCTTCCGAAGAGGGAACAGGCAATCCCGTCCAGCTCGGGGGGGAAGGGGGCATCGGTGAGGTTAAGCCCCACCCCGACGACCACTGCTTCGACTGCGCCGCTCTCAAACGCGGTGATCCCCTCGGTGAGGATGCCGCCGGCCTTTTTTTTGCCGAGCAGCAGGTCGTTGACCCACTTGATCCCAAGCTGGATGCCCGTGGTTTCCTCGACCGCCAGACAGACCGCAACCGCTGCCGCGATGGTGACCAGCACCGCATCCGCCGAGCCGATTTCAGGGCGGAGCAGGACGCTCATATAAAGCCCGGCGCCGACGGGAGAGAAAAACGTACGCCCCAGCCGCCCGCGGCCCTCGGTCTGCCCGCTGGCAAGGACGGTGGTGCCATGGGCAGCGCCCTCGATGGCCAGTTTTTTGGCGGCCTGATTGGTCGAGGGGAGGCTCTGTTCCAGAAAGAGCGGGAGGTTGAACGGGAGGCGGGAGCGGATCCCCTCGGCGGAGAGCAGGTCGGAGTCCGGGTCGAGACGATAGCCCCTGTTCTGGACAGCCTCAATCCGGTATCCCTCTTTTTTGAGCTGGTTGACCGCCTTCCAGACCGCAGCCCGCGATATGTTCAGCTCCTGGGCGATCTGCTCCCCCGAAAGGGACACGCCGCGGCTCTGTTCGAGCAGCCGCAGGATGGTTTGTTTTGCAGCAGGCATAGGTCCTCCCGGTCACTCGGACAGGCGGATTACGTCGAGGTCGTAGGGGACGAACAGCTGTCCGTGATAATACACCCTGCCCTCGGCGGTGTAAAGCGCCTGCCGTTGTTCATAGTTTTTGTCCTCGGTGTGCCAGAGCACGAGATTGGGGACGCCGAGCCGCTCCGCAAGCTGGCACGCGTCCTTGACTGTGCTGTGGTGCTTCTCGTAGGGTTTGAACCGTTCCCGTTCCCCGTACAGGCAGAACGCCTCGCTTAAAAGCCAGTCACACCCCGCGACATACGGCTCGCAGAGCGGGTTGTACGGCTCATCTCCCAGGCAGGTGAGCCGCCCTGCGCCGGGCAGTCGGAAGGTAAACCCGAACTGCGGGGCCTTGGTCGAGTGGATGTCAAAAAAGACAGTTTCGCAGCCAAGGAGGTTGAGAAGGTCGCCATCCGCAACCGGGACGAGCCAGATCCGCTGGTCGAACAGGCTGGTGAATTTTTTTTGCAGGGTAAAGCCGCAGATCGCCCGGATCGGCTCGACCAGCCCGGCGTGGCAATAGATCCGGAAATCCCCGTCATAGGCCCCGCTGCGCATCAGCGTCGCAATCCTGCGCACCACCCAGACCACCCCCAGCAGATGGTCACAGTGCTCATGGGTGACAATCATGTGATGCAGCCGGCTGTAGGCGATCCCGGCCGCTTCCAGGCGCGCAAGGATACCGTTTCCGCCTCCGGCGTCGGTCAGGAGAACCCCTTCTTCGGTGTCAATCGCGAAACAGGTATTGTAACATTTGGTGCACATGGCGTTTCCGGTGCCGAGGACGATCAGCTGTTCCATCTCTGTCCCAGTCCTTTCCGAGGCGTTCAGGACGGTTCGCCATTCCCTTTCCATGGCTGAACTGTCGGTAGTTCGATTATAGCGTTTTTCGCGCATTTTGTAAACACCGATACGGTTTTTACAGCTCGTTTTTCCGGAAAAACGTCCAAAACAGAGGGGGATTCTGTGCGGATTTCAGAGGATTTTATGAATAATTATGCATAAGCTGGAGAAAATACCGAAAATCTATTGACTTTTCAGACGCTCTATGCGATTCTATACCAAGAGGTAGTTTCCCTGTGACGTCAAAGCCAGAGGTTGTGCGAAACGGCGCTTTGGCGGCAAGTAGCTTGAGATGGAGGGGTTAAAATCATGGAACCTTATTATGCTGGCATTCTTTCTCTTTTGCCTCCGGTGATCGCGATCACGCTGGCGCTGATTACCAAAGAGGTGATTTCCTCGCTGCTGGTCGGTATCCTCACCGGAACACTGATCTATTCGCTGAACACAGGCCTGAACCCGATTGTTGGAACGGTGGACATCACATTTAAGCTGATGACACAGAGGATGGATGTCAGCATCCTGCTCTTTCTGGCGCTGCTGGGCGCGCTGGTCGTGGTGGTTTCGATGGCGGGCGGTTCCCGCGCATACGGACGCTGGGCATCCGAGAAGCTCCGGAGCAAACGCAGTGCACAGCTTGCCACCAGCGCGCTGGGGGCGCTCATCTTCATCGACGATTATTTCAACTGCCTGACAGTCGGCACCGTGATGAAGCCGGTCACCGACAAATATGGCGTTTCGCGCGCCAAGCTCGCCTACATCATCGACGCAACAGCCGCGCCGGTCTGCATCATCGCGCCGGTTTCAAGCTGGGCGGCAGCGGTCGGCTCCAACCTACAGATCACAGGCGCGTTTGAGAGCGACCTCGCCGCGTTTGTTTCCACCATTCCTTATAACCTTTATGCGCTGCTCTCTATTTTTCTGGTGGTGGTTCTGAGCTGCACCAACCTCGATTTTGGCCCGATGGCGAAAGCCGAGCAGCGTGCCAGGAGAGGGGACCTCGGTGCAATCGACACCAGCAGCTCGAGCGGCATGAAGATTTCTGAAAAGGGACAGGTATACGACATGCTGATCCCGGTGATCGCGCTGATTATCTTTTCGGTGCTTGGGATGCTCTATAACGGCGGCTATTGGGGTGAAGACCCCGCCTACCATTCGATCGGCGCGGCATTCGGAAACTGTGTGGCGGCCGAAGCGCTGGTGCTCGGCGGGTTCGGGGCACTGGTCGTTGCGTTCCTGCTCTTTGTGCCGCGGGGGGTTGTCCGATTCCGCGACTTCATGGGCGGCATCGGGGAAGGGGTCAAATCCATGGTTCCTGCGGATATCATCCTGATCCTCGCATGGACCATCTCGGGCGTCTGCCGCGACCTGCTCATGACTGGCGAGTTCGTCCGGGATTCGGTTGAGAAAAGCAGCATCCCGGGTGCGCTGCTCCCGGCGATCATCTTTATGATTGCGGCGTTCCTCTCGTTCGCGATGGGTACCGCATGGGGAACCTTCGGCATCCTGATCCCGATTGTGGTCCCCGCCTGTGCGGCAATTGCGCCCCAGCTTCTGGTCGTTTCGCTTTCGGCAACCCTTGCGGGAAGTGTGTTCGGGGACCACTGCTCTCCGATTTCGGATACCACCATCCTTTCTTCGACCGGCGCGGGCTGCAACCACATTGAGCACGTCTCTACCCAGATGATGTATTCGATTCTGGTGGCCTGCTGCTGTGTGGTCGGCTATCTGGTAGCGGGATTCACCAATGCGAATGTCCTGTTGACGCTGGTTGCTTCGGTGGTTGTGCTGATGGTTGCGCTGGTGATCCTGCATAAGCAGTCTGCCGCGTCCGCCGATTCCTGAAAACAAAGCCATCCGGCACACAGGGTGCGCCGGATGGCTGCATAAGAATCGACCGGGTCAGGGGTGGTGTTCTGAAAGGGCACCACTCCTTTTGGTTTTGTCTGTTATCTCTGCACAGCAGAACCCGTTTGATGTCCTGCCGCATTTCAAACCGCAATTTTTTGCAATCCAGCGGCCTGCGGAATCGCGTATACTGTTCGTGGAGCAGGACAACTGCGCCAACATACAGAAAGGACGTGTTCAGGATGGCATCTCAAAATCTGTTTGAAAAGTTCGACCATAGCGGCAGGCTGCTTTTGCCGGATGCGGCGGTCCCATTCGGGGAGATCCCATGGACAGCACACCCTGCGTTTGAAGGGGTATCACTCAAGCCGCTCGTCTGTTCGGAGCAGACCGGCGGTCAGTTCAGTTTTCATCTGGTCCGGGTTGCCCCGAACCGGGAGATCGGACTCCATGTCCACGCAGGACAGGTGGAAACCCATGAGGTGGTCTCCGGCAGCGGCATCTGTGTCAACAACGGGACTGAGCTGCGGTATGCACCGGGCGTCATCTCGATCTTCCCGGTCAACCAGCCGCACCGGGTAACCGCAGGTCCGGACGGGCTGTGCCTGTTTGCCAAGTTTATTCCTGCTTTGGAGTGAGCTTCCGGAGCGATGCACAGGAGGTTAGGTAGGCTGAAGGGGTCAATCCCACATACCGCTCAAACAGCCTGATGAAGTGGCTTTGATCGCAAAAACCAGCGGTCAGGGCCGCTTCTGTCATGGTGCCGGACCGGCCCAGAAGCCGCTGCGCCTTCCGGACGCGGTTCTGCATCTGGAACTGGTGGGGCGTCAGGCCGACCGCCTGCTTGAAGCGCCGGATCAGATGGTACTTGCTTACAAAAGCGGCTTGGGCCATCTCGTCGATGCTGACCCGGGATTCCGGGTGCTGTTCCAGCTGCCTTTTCAGCCGCTCGATCGAGGGATCGTCAATTTCGGGCTGTGGGACCGCGCACAAGCCTTCCAGGCATTCCAGCAGCGGCGCAGGCAGGGCTGTTCCCATCCGGGCCTCCAGCATGTCAGGGAGCGGCGGCGCAAGGCCGGTTCCGGATGGCGGCAATCCCTGGCTTTGGATGCATAGGCTCAGGAGGGTATACGGCCCATCTGCCCGGATGCTGTGGGGCGTGTACGGCAGGATTCCAAAGACCGCCCCTTCCTGGCAGAGCCGAGGGCCATCCCCGTCTGTCAGGATGATCCCGCCTTCCAGCACCATGCCGGCCGTCAGGACCGAGACATGGCTGTGCGTGGGGTAGGAGATGCTGGAATGTTCACACAGGATCAGCTCCGCATGGGTCGTTTCGTCGTGTAAATATTGAATCCGCCCAGTTTTTGCCATACGATCACCGCCATAAAAATCAGAAGTTCCCCTGCTTCAAGGATACCATAGAAGGTGAAAAAAGGAAAGACGGGCCCTGTTTATTTGGTCAGCGTACCGCCGGGGGTTTCGATCAGCAGAAGGATCTGTTCTTCGGCACCGGTTGCGGCGTTGATATAGGTCAGCAGCTTCTGCCCGCCCTCCGACTGCGCCAGAAATTCATAGGTGAGCACCTCGTTCTGTCCACTGGTTGGGATCAGCGCCACCCGGCTGGACAGGATGGTCAACGAGGGGTTCACCGATGCGAGCGCCTCTTCTTCAGTGATTGCGGGTGGTTCAAGTGCGCGCTCCCGGTGGTTGTTGATATAGCCGCGCGCATCATAAAAGACGATCCCACCGTCGTCCAGCGCAACGCCCACCTTCACCAGATCGGTGTAGAGGGTCACTTCCCCGTTTGTCGCCGCATAATTGACGGTGCAGATCCCATCGTTTGTCTCGTAGTAGGTCGCCCGCATCCCGTCCAGCCCGAGCAGGTTCAGATAGCGGTCCGCGTGTTCAAACACGGTGTCTTTGCTCAACCGCTGTTCCCCGGCCTCCCGGTCGTTTATCAGGTAGGTCACAAGGCCGCCCGCCTTGGTCACACCGACCGAAATCCCCTCCCCGGTGAACAGGTAGGACGGCATATTGGAATTTTCCTCACCCGCAGGCGTGAGATCGGACGGCCTGAGCCGCGCCGCCGATGCCGCCCGCTGCAACGCCTGCTCGGGTGTCACGAGTGCCAGCCCCTGGGTCATACGGGGGCGGCGGGTCAGAAGATGGTCGGAGAACGGTCCGTCATAGATCAGGGTGGGGTATCCGGTCATCGTCTGTTCGATCTCCTCAAATCCCGCCGCCACTCCCTGTGCCCGGGTGCCTTCGGCCTCCTCGCCGGAAGGATGGGCGGTGCGCAGTGCGGCAACGTCGATCTGTCCGTCTCGGATTTTCTGCTGCATCTCATCAACATAATCCCGCAGCCCAGCCGCATATTTTTGCAGCGCCTGGGCGTTTTTCTTCTCATCCTGGGTCAGCACGCCGCCTGCCGCCACTTTTTTGGAAAGCGCCATCGCATAATCCCCCACCTGCGAGAGAAATTTATAAGTGCCGTCCATATGCAGCTCGCTGACCGGCAGGGCAGAAAGTGCGGATTTCGCCCCGCCGCTCTCCTTCCAGATCCGAGCGGAAAGCTGGGAGAGCTGCACCCCTGTGCCGATATACTGCCCCTTGTCCAGATCGGTCGAGAGGTTGGCCAGATAGCTCGAAAGCTCCCCCAGTGAGCGCGCGTAGCTGTTCTCAAGCTGGCGCCGGTAGTCGGCCGCCTCTGTAAAATGCTGGGCTGACAGCCCGCCGAGCACGAGGACCAGCGCAGCGGTATAGCTGACCGCCCGCACAAAAGCCCTCCTGGAAATAGAAATCTGCATAAAAGATCACGCCCTCTTTTCCCTGTTTTTTATCTAGTTTTCCATCCGGAGCGGGAAATATTTATGCCGGCTCCAAGTTGAAAGACCGCGAATTTTGTTGTATAATAGGTGCGATACACTCCGGAAGGCGCCCTTGCCCTTTGGAGGCTGTTTGAAAATAAAAACCGCCTGAAAGCGGTTAAAGGAACGATCAACCAATGGAAGCCTATCTTGACAACGCCGCGACTACCCGGGTCTGTGATGCGGCGGCAGACGCTGCCCTGCGGATGATGCGGGAGTGCTATGGGAACCCGTCCTCCCTGCATCGGATGGGTGCCAGTTCCGCGCGGGAGCTGGCGCAGGCGCGGGAAGCTGCCGCCGGGCTGCTGGGGTGTCAGGGCGAATGTATCTGTTTTACCTCGGGCGGCAGTGAAGCCAACAATCTGGCGGTTTTCGGCGCGGCAAACGCCAAAATCCGCCGCGGCAGAAAGCTGGTCACCACGGCCGCGGAGCATTCTTCGGTCTCCGCAGCGATGAAGCGTCTGGAGGAGACCGGCTGGACGGTGACCTGGGTGCGGCCCGGCCCATCGGGTGGGATTGACCCTCAGGCGGTCGCTGATGCGGTTGATGGGGAAACCACCCTGGTCAGCATGATGATGGTCAACAACGAGACCGGCGCGCGATTCCCGGTCGAGCGGGCCGCGCAGCTCATCCGCGCGAAAAACCCCCAGACGCTGATCCACTGCGATGGGGTACAGGCGTTCGGAAAATTGCCGCTCAAGGTTGCCCGGACCGAAATTGACCTGATGAGCGTCAGCGGGCACAAAATCTGTGCGCCGAAGGGCAGCGGCGCGCTCTACATCCGGCGGGGGGTGCGGATTCTGCCGCTGATCTATGGCGGCGGACAGGAACGCGGCCTGCGTTCCGGCACCGAAAGCCTGCCCATGATCGCCGCATTCGGCGCAGCATGCGGTCAGCTCGCCGGGCAGGTGCAGAAAAATCTCGCACATGCGCAGGAGCTGAAAGCCCATCTGCTCAAGCGGGTGGAACAGATTCCCGGGGTACAGGTCAACTCGCCGGACGATGGTTCCCCCTATATCATCAACCTTTCGGTCCCCGGCTACCGCTCGGAAACCATGCTCCATTTTCTCGAAAGCCGGGGGGTCTATGTCTCGAGCGGTTCCGCCTGCTCAAAAGGGGCGTCCAGCCCGGTGCTGGCCGCAATGGGACTCCCCCCCGCAGTGATCGACAGCGCCCTGCGGGTCAGCCTGATCTACGACACCACCCCCGGTCAGATCGACCGTTTTGCCGATGCACTCGAAGAGGGGATCGCTTCGGTGGCGCATTAGAAGGTACGTGGGCCTTTTTCGGGGGGGGCTTTTTCACTTGCAAAAGCCCCCTCTTGGCTCTGACTAAAAGTCGGAGCCAATTCACCCCCAAAATGCGCTTCTCAGGCGGGCACCCGGCGTCCAGTCAGGTGTTCCTCCGCGTGCGCGCGGCGGAGGCCCTGCGATTTTTTTCAAAAAATCGAGTAAAACTTTCGTTTGATACCTTACTTTATAACGAACCAAATGTTTCGCCAGCCTTTTCAAAGGCTGCGGATTCCAAAGGCAGGGCCTTTGGCCGCGCTTCGCAAAGCGTGGAACTCTTTTTATGAAAGGGAAACCATAAGATGAAAGAACTGATCCTGCTCAAATGCGGCGAGCTGGCCCTGAAAGGGCTGAACCGCCGGATGTTCGAGGATGCACTGATGCGCAACTGCCGCAGACGGCTTGAGCCGCTCGGGAAATTTAAAATCCGCTCCTCCCAGTCGACCATCTATGTCGAGCCGCAGGAGGAGGGGATTGATCTGGACGAGGCGGTCGACCGGCTGCTCAAGGTGTTCGGTGTGGCTGCGCTCACCCGATCGGCGGTGGTCGAAAAGTCGTTTGATGCGATCAGGCAGTCTGCGCCCGCCTACCTCGCGGACGATCTCGGGCGTGCCCGGACCTTCAAAGTCGAAGCCAAACGGTCGGACAAATCGTTCCCGATGAAATCCCCCGAACTCTGCAACGAACTCGGCGGGGTTCTGCTCGAGGCGTTCCCGCATCTGGCGGTGGACGTGCACCAGCCGGATGTAACTGTCTATGTCGAAATCCGGGAGGCGGGCGCCTATCTGCATGTAGACCAGCTCCACGGTGCGGGCGGCCTGCCGGTGGGTACCTCGGGCAGGGCCTGCCTGCTGATCTCAGGCGGGATCGACAGCCCGGTCGCCGGGTATATGATGGCCAAGCGCGGCCTGCAGGTGATGGCGGTGCATTTTGTCAGCCCGCCCTATACCAGCGAACACGCGCTCGAGAAGGTCAAGACCCTCTGCAAAAAGCTGACCCCCTACTGTGGGCGGGTCCGGCTGGCGGTCGTTCCGTTCACAAGGATGCAGGAGGCGATCCGGGATAACTGCCCCGAAGAGCTGTTCACCGTCATCATGCGCCGGTATATGATGAAGCTGGCTGAGCGGGTCGCGCAGGAGAACGAATGCGGTGCGCTGATTACCGGCGAGAGCGTGGCGCAGGTCGCAAGCCAGACGATTCAGGCGATCGCCTGCACCGACGTGGCCTGCCAGATGCCGGTGCTCCGTCCGGTGATTGGGATGGACAAGGATGAGATCGTCAAAATTGCCTACCGGATCGATACGTTTGAAACCTCGATCCTCCCGTATGAGGACTGCTGCACCGTTTTTACCCCGCGGCATCCCAGAACCAAGCCGCGCCTGGAGATGGTGCTGAAAGCGGAGCAGGCGATGGACGAACAGCTTCTGGAAGAGGCGTTCGCGGGGATCGAATATTGCAACATTGGATGAAGCTCCCGGCAGGACAGAACAGATGGGGAGCCGAAACAGGGAGGCTGACGATTTGATAGCGGAAATCATCGGTGTAGGACAGGCGCTGCTCGACGGGCAGACGCTGGATACGGTTGCAGACCTGATTGCGGAGCAGCTGGAGGGCTGCGGCGTACAGACCGAAGATGTCTGTGCGGCTGGCAGCGATCCGGTCAGATTGCGCGGCGCGATCGGTCGGGCGATCGGACGCAGCGACATCGTGGTATTGGTTGGGGGGCTTGGGATGACCCCTGCCGACATCTCAAAAGAAACGGTCTGCGCAGGGCTTGGGCGTCGTCTGGTGCTGCATGAGGAGAGCCAGCGCAGAATCCGGGAAGCCTACCTGCACGCGGGGCGGCAGATGCCCCAGCAGGCGGTCAAGCTGGCGATGATGCCCGAACAGTCGATCGTCTTTCCGGGCGTCAAGGGGGTTACCCCCGGATGCGCGATCTCGGCCGGGCGGCAGTTCCTTCTGATGATCCCCGATAACCCGGACGAGTTCCTTCCGATGTTCCACAAGAGCATTGTGCCGTATCTGTCCAGATTTTCCCCGGCGGCGGTTTTTACCAGGACCCTCAGCCTGTTCGGGATCGAAGAAGCCGAGCTGCGCACCCTGCTTGAGGGGTACCTGGATTCCGAAAATCCAAAGGTCGAGCTGTTCCCGTCCAACGGCGAATTTCTGGTGCGGATCACCGCGAACGCCGAAAACAAGGAGGAGGCTGCCGAACTGCTGAACCCAGTTCTGTTTGAAATCCGGGCGGTCCTCGGGGGCAGTGTCTACGGGGTGGATGTGCAGGGCGGGCTGCCCGCGGCCACCGCTGCGCTGCTGCAGGAACGCGGGATACAGGTGAATGTGGGGGAATCGGGCACCAATGGCCTGCTCGCTGACCTGCTCACCGGGCAGTCGGACGGGCGGGTGGTCGCCTACAGCGTGTCGGCCTATGCGAGCCATGTCAAAAAAGACGCCCTCGGCATCCCGGACAAGGTGCTGAAAAGATACAGCCCGGTCAGCGAGCAGATCGCGGTACATATGGCGCATGGGGCATTGCAGCAGGAGAACGCCGCGTTTGGGGTGGCGGTCACCTGCAATACCGCCCTGCGCGGCGAGGACCCCAAAAAGAACGGCCTGCTTTATGCGGCGGTCTGCGACGGCAAACAGGTCTGGGTGCGGCGGGTCCTCCTGCCGCAGGATAGTTCGGGGGATTACGTGCGTCACATGGCCGCGATGCATACCCTCAACCTGCTGCGGCTCTGTGCGGGGACGTCCGGCTGTCCGGGCGGCATCCCGGTTGATGAAGCGCTTGATCCCAAATTTGCCCTGCCGAAACAGGAAAATGCATTTGTCTCTGCCCGGAAATGGGAGAGCGGCAGCAAACCCGCACCAGTGCTTCCATCCCAAAACCGCGCATGGTATGCGGCAGTCTTCCCGGTGAAAGGGGATACTCCCGGCGCGGTGTTCCGCAAGCTGCTTCTTCTGGCCGCACTGGTGGTCTTTCTCGGATCGGCCACGTTCCTGATCCACTACTACCTGTCCGGCAGGTCCAACGCCGCCCTCTATGACGAGCTGAGACAGGTCTATCTCACCGGGGCGGACGATCAGCAGGCGGAAGAGGCGGTCGCCCGCGGGAAGTTTCCGGCAGGGTACCAGAGCAAATTCCTGAACCTTTACCAAACCAACGAGGACCTGGTGGGGTGGCTTTCGGTGGGGAAAAACCTGTTCAGCTATCCGGTGGTGCAGGCGGACGACAACGAACGCTATCTCAATACAAATTTCCAAAACAAGTCCAGCCGGTACGGGACTCCGATGCTGGATGCGGGCAACAGCCTCGCGTCCGAATCGGACAACTACCTGATCTATGGGCACAACATGTCCGACGGGCAGATGTTCGCCGGACTGACCCGTTATAAACCTGCGGAAGGCGGGCTGGGATTCCTGAATGCCAACCCGACCATCTCGTTTGCGGATGTTTATGAGGACAACGAATATGAGATTGTGTCGGTGTTCATCACCAATGTGACCGACAAATATGGCGACGTGTTCTACTACAACGACTATCAGGACCTGAGCGACCCTGCCCGGTTTATCGAATTTACCGAAGAGGTCACCGCCCGGTCGTTCTACACTTCGGACATTGAAATCCAGCCGGGCGACCGGTTCCTCACCCTTTCAACCTGCTCCTATGAGTACGGGCCAAAATCCCGGGATGCGGATGTGAGGACAGTTGTTGTTGCCCGCCGCTTGCGGGATGGGGAATCCCCGTCCGCCTCCTATGCGCTGAATCCCTCCCCGCGGATGCCCTCCGGCTTCACCGACCATCAGGGCGGGCAGTCGGCCCCGCAGGATGCGGACAGCATCCCTTCTTCCGGCAATGCGGCGGATGTGATCGACGCACTTGCGCCGGTCGTGGATCCCGATTCGCTCGACGACCACGAATACAGCGCCTATGCGGCTTACGAGTCGATCAAGCAGGCGCTGGTTGATGCGGAGCAGGCTGCGAAAGCTACCCGGCAGGCCGCACAGAAGGCCGCGTCCGCAGCGGATGAAGCTTCCGCACAGAGTGAAGCCGAAAAGGCGGCACTGGAGATGAAAAAGGCCGAGGACGCCTATTGGCGGATCGCGGACCATGTCGGGGTGCTCAACGACCTTCGGGAGGAGCGTTCGACCGAATACATCGAAAGTATCTGCGAGCGTGCGCAGGCCGCACTTGTGCAGGCGGAGGCATACCGCGACGCCAGCAGCCAGAGCGCGGCACAGGCCGGGCAGACCGGCGGTGGCGCACCGGTCGCCTCGATGGAGGTGGCCAGTTCCGCGCCATCAGCGGGCAGTTCTGCACCGGCACCGAGTTCCACGCCTGCGCCGAGCAGTTCCGCACCGGCCCTGTCCAGTTCTGCGCCAGCGCCGGGCAGCTCTGTACCGGCACCATCCAGTTCCGCGCCTGCGCCGAGCAGCTCTGTACCGGTATCGTCCAGTTCCGCGCCCGCGCCGAGCAGCTCCGCACCGGCACCATCCAGTTCCGCGCCCGCGCCGAGCAGCTCCGCACCGGCACCGTCCAGTTCCGCGCCTGCGCCGAGCAGCTCCAGGCCGGTACCATCCAGCTCTGTCCCCGTAAAACCGGTGGTCAGCAGCTCGAGCCGGGAGGATGTCGCTGCCCGCAACAAGGAGGCGCTGGAAAAGACCGAGGAATATCAGCAGACCCTCGACGATGTGGTTTCGGACGCGCGGGAGGTGCGGGAGATCGCGCGGGATGCCTCGGACGAAGCCTATGACGCCAAGACCGCCAAAGCGGTGCGTACCGCTGCCGACCGGATCGAGGATGCACTCGAAGAGATCCGCTCCCTCTGCGGGGAGGTGGAGGACACCTCGGACGGATTGAAAACCCTTTATCAGCGGACCAACCTCCAGCAGACCCGGGAGGCTGTTCAGGATGCGGCGGATATCCTGGAGGTTTTGGAGGAGTACGAATCCGAGGTCGAGGAACTTTGGGTCGACGCGGATAACAAGGCGTACAAGCTGGAAAATGAGCCATCCAGTTCCGCGTCCTCCTCTTCCAGCGGTTCTTCTTCCGGCAGTTCTTCGAAAGGGGACGAGGACGATGAGGACGATGAGGACGATGAGGACGGCCGCCCAACCAGTGCCGGGGAACTGACCATCTCGATCAGCGGGAAAAAGACCACCGGCTCCGCCTCCGAGATCGTCCAGCAGGTGGTGATGGCGGAAATGGGCAGCTCGTTCAACGACGAAGCGATCAAGGCGCAGGCGGTCGCCGCATACAGCTATATCCTCCACCAGAACCGGGGCGGGACGATCCCTGCGTTGGGGGTCAAGACCCCAAACGACCGGATGAAAAAACTGGTGGATTCGGTGATTGGCGAGGCGGTCTATTACAACGGCAGCCTTGCATTTACCCCGTTCTATGCCACCAGTGCTGGTATCACCGTCTCTTCGGAGGACACCTGGGGCGGCTCCTATCCATATCTGGTCTCGGTGGACAGCAGTGTTGACGAGCAGGCCGGCGGCTACGAACGGACAGTGACTATGAGTACCAGCAAGGTTGCCGAGCGGATCAAAAAGATATTGAAAGAGGACATCTACGATTACAGCGACGACCCCGAAGACTGGATCGAGATTTTGAGCTACAGCAAGGGCGGCAGGTATGTCCGCAAGGTGCGGATCGGCAAAGACGAGGTCAGCGGCCGGTACATGCGCGAGAATGTGTTTGGCCTGCGTTCGGCAGCGTTCGAAGTGGTCTGCGACGGCGATTCCTTCCAGTTTACCACCTATGGCTATGGACATGGGGTTGGAATGAGCCAGACCGGCGCGAATCTTTACGCTGCAAAAGGCTGGGATTACGTTGACATCCTGACTCACTATTACCCTGGGACTACCGTAAAGTAAACAGATGGCCGCCGGTGCACATATTGTGCACCGGCGGCAGTGTTTTGCAGCTCGAAACCGTCTTAGAGCCTGTTTAAGAACGGAGGAAAAGGCGACGGTTTCGATTGCCCAAGTGGGCTTTTAAAGCGTACAGAGTTCTTTTTCCAGATCGAAGGTATCTTCGTTCTTCCAACGATAGAGCGTCCGACGGCTGACCCCGAGCTGTGTGCTTGCCTGGCTCGCGGAAATCCGGTTTTCACACCATGCCAGGAATACCGGGTGATCCCGCAGCGCCTGCTTTCCGGTGGGCCTGCCGAACTTCACCCCGCGCATCTGGGCGGCGGCAATCCCTTCGTGCTGGCGGCGCCGGATGTTCTGCCGCTCGTTTTCCGCCACAAACGAGAGAAGCTGCAATACAAGATCGGAGATCAGTGTACCGAGCAGGTCGCGGTTTTGCCGGGTATCGAGCAGCGGCATGTCGAGCACCACAATATCTACCTCAAGGTCATGGGTGATCCTGCGCCATTGTTCCAGAATCTCGCTGTAGTTACGGCCCAGGCGGTCGATGCTGCACACGATCAGCAGATCCCCTTTTTTGAGCCGGCACATCAGCTGGTGATAGGCCGGACGGTTGAAATCCCGGCCGCTTTGTTTGTCAATAAAGATGTTTTGTGGGAGAATCTGGAACCGCCCGTTCATCGAGATCATCTGTCGGTCCTCATACTGGCTTTTGGATGAGACGCGGGCATAGCCGTAGGTATTGTTCATCGTTGTTCCATCCTTTCTCAATACGCAGCCGGCCCTGCGCATCCGCGCAGCCGGCTTTATGTCTACGGCTGTTCACTTGCGCAGCGGGCTTTTTACCGCCTGCGAAAGCAGCCGCCAGCCTCCATTCTGTGTATCAAAATTCCAAAGGAAAAAATGGAATTCACGAAAAAACGGTCACCGCATCCCATTTATCGGGATGCGATGACCGTCCGGTTTTTATCTTTCGAGCTCTTTATGCCCTCTACGACTGCCTGCCGCAGCATTTTTTATATTTTTTCCCGCTTCCGCAGGGGCAGGGGTCGTTGCGTCCCACCTTGCCGGGTTCACGCTTGGCCGGCTGGTTGGGGATGCTCCCGTCGCTCCCGCTTTCAGCAGCGGGCTTTGCGACCTGTTCGCGCTTAGGCTCTTCATTGGTGCGGAGCTGGATGGTGAACATCAGCCTGACAGTATCCTCCCGAATTGACTCGATCATTGCGTCAAACATATCAAACCCTTCGATCCGGTATTCAACCACCGGGTCTTTCTGGGCGTAGGAGCGCAGGTACATGCCCCGCTTCAGCTCCTCCATGTCGTCGATATGCTGCATCCATTTGGTGTCTACCACCCGCAGCAGGACCACCCGCTCAACCTCCCGCATGATTTCGGGGGTAAACATCTTCTCGCGTGCCTCGTAAATCTTCATCGCCCGCTCGTTGAGCATGTCCTTGACCTGTTGGTCAGTCACTTCCGCGAGCTGCTCGGTGGTGAACCGCAGGTCCTGTTCGACCGTCAGCCAGCCGAGGAAGTAGTCCCGCAGCCCGGTAAGGTTCCAGTGGTCGTGGACCTCCTTGTCCACCAGGTAGCGGTCAACCGTACCGTCGATCGTCTCCTTGACCATCGTTCGGACAGCGCTGCTCAGGTCCTCGCCGTCGAGCACCTTGGCACGCTGGGAGTAGATGATCTCGCGCTGACGGTTCATGACATCGTCGAACTGGAGCACGCTCTTGCGGATGCCGAAGTTGCGCGCCTCGACCTTCATCTGCGCCGACTCGATCGAGTTGGTGAGGATCCGCGCCTCGATCGGCATATCGTCCTCAGCGCCGAGCATGGTCATCATGTTCTGAATCCGCTCGCCGCCGAACAGCCGCATCAGGTCATCTTCCAGCGACATGAAGAACCGGGTTTCGCCCGGGTCACCCTGACGTCCGGCGCGCCCGCGCAGCTGGTTGTCGATCCGGCGGGATTCGTGGCGCTCGGTGCCGATGATGAACAGCCCGCCCGCCTCACGGACCTTTTCGGCCTCGACGTCGATCACCTTTTTGTGTGCGGCCATGCTCTCGGTGAACAGCTTGCGCGCTGCATTGATCTGCTCATCGTCGGTGTCGGCGAAGCCGGTCGCCTCGCTGATCACATCATCCTCGTACCCGGCCCGCCGCAGCTCGGCCTTGGCCATGAATTCGGCGTTTCCGCCGAGCATGATGTCGGTGCCGCGGCCCGCCATGTTGGTTGCGATCGTCACCGCGCCCAGTTTGCCCGCCTGTGCAACGATCTCTGCTTCCTTCTCGTGGTACTTGGCGTTGAGCACCTCGTGTTTGACCCCATGCCGGGCGAGCATTTTGGAAAGCAGCTCGGACTTTTCGATCGAGATAGTGCCCACCAGCACCGGCTGGCCCTTTTTGTGGCATTCGATGATCTTTTCGATCACCGCGTTGAATTTCGCCTGTTCGGTTTTATAGACCACGTCCGCGTGGTCGTGGCGCTGGATCGGCCTGTTGGTCGGGATCTCGATGACATCCAGCTTGTAAATCTCCATGAACTCATCCGCTTCGGTCTGGGCGGTTCCGGTCATGCCCGAGAGCTTGTTGTACATCCGGAAGAAGTTCTGGAAGGTGATGGTGGCGAGGGTCTTGCTCTCCCGCTCAACCTTGACCCCTTCCTTTGCCTCAATCGCCTGGTGCAGCCCCTCATTATACCGGCGCCCTAGCATCAGGCGTCCGGTGAACTCGTCCACGATGATGACCTCATCATCCTTGACCACATAGTCCACATCCCGCTGCATGATCCCATGCGCGCGGATCGCCTGGTTGATGTGGTGCTGAAGCTGCATGTTGTCCGCATCGGTCAGGTTCTCGATGCCGAAATAAGCCTCCGCCTTTTCAACGCCCGACTGGGTGAGGGTGACCGTCTTGGCCTTCTCATCGACGATGTAATCGCCGTCCACATCGTCCTGCTCCTCCTTGTTGTCCTTCTCGGCAACCCGGAAGCATTTGAGGGTGCGGGCGAACTTGTCCGCGCGCTGGTAAAGGTCGGTGGACTTGTCCCCCTGTCCCGAGATAATCAGCGGGGTGCGCGCCTCATCCACCAGGATCGAGTCGACCTCGTCGACGATCGCGTAGTAGTGTCCGCGCTGGACCTGTTCGCGCTTATAGATAACCATGTTGTCGCGCAGATAGTCGAACCCGAACTCGTTGTTGGTACCATAGGTGATATCGCACCGATAGGCGGCGCGGCGCTGGTTGTTGTCCAGCCCGTGGACGATCAGCCCGACACGCAGCCCCAGAAACCGGTAGACCTTGCCCATCCACTCCGAGTCGCGCTTTGCGAGGTAATCGTTGACGGTGACAATATGCACCCCTTCGCCGGACAGCGCGTTGAGGTAGGCCGGCAGAGTCGCGACAAGCGTTTTGCCTTCACCGGTGCGCATCTCGGCGATCCGCCCCTGGTGCAGCACAATGCCGCCGATGATCTGCACCGGGAAATGCCGCATCCCCAGAACCCGGTCGGCCGCCTCCCGGCAGACCGCAAACGCATCCGGCAGGATGTCGTCGAGGGTCTCGCCGTTCGCCAGGCGTTCCTTGAGCGCCGGGGTGCAGGCTTTCAGCTCCTCGTCGCTCATTGCGCGGTATTTCTCCTCCAGATCAAGCACCTTTTTCTGGATCGGGTAGATCCGTTTCAGCTCCCGTTCCGAATAGGTCCCGAAGATTTTTTGCATAATTCCCATTTTGTCACCTCATATGATTCATTGTTCCTGTGCTCCCGCATATTCAGAGCCGTACAATCGAAGTACTTGCCTTTAAGTATTTTGACTATATCAGCAAAGATAAAACGATCAAAAATTAAGACACCTTAACTTATATAGTCTACACTTTGAAACTGTCAATGTCAAACCCTTTTGGGGAAAACAAGGTAAATAAATTGTTAAAATCTGCTCATCGTCCCCTATTTAATAAGAAGCTGGGGTTCCAAACACGTGCGGAAGGATGGTTTTCCCGCTTTGCGAATTAGTATTTACCGTTTTGTATCAAAAAACGCCAAAAGTGGATCGGAATTTACTGTTTAATTTTTAACAAAAACCGGTCCGGAACGCTTGATAATTCCAAGGGAAGCTAATATAATAAAAGATAGTCAAGCCCCATGTTCAACAAACCGAAAGGAGTACCGATATGAACTATTCTCATGAAGTGGAGAGAATGTGCGTTCTCGCCAAAGGACCCAAGCATGGTCCCGCCCCCATTCCCGAAGAGGGGAAATGGGTAAAAGCCTACCAGATTCCGGACATCTCCGGCCTGACCCACGGTGTGGGCTGGTGCGCACCCCAGCAGGGCTGCTGCAAGCTGACCCTGAACGTCAAGGAGGGCATTATCGAAGAAGCGCTGGTGGAAACCCTCGGCTGCTCGGGCATGACCCATTCGGCGGCGATGGCGGGCGAAATCCTCGTCGGCAAAACCCTGCTTGAGGCGCTCAATACCGACCTGGTCTGCGACGCGATCAATGTTGCGATGCGCGAGCTGTTCCTCCAGATCGTCTACGGACGTACCCAGACCGCCTTCTCCGAAAACGGCCTGCCGATCGGCGCAGGGCTTGAGGACCTCGGAAAGGGCCTGCGTTCGCAGGTTGGGACCATCTTCTCGACCAATGCAAAGGGTGTGCGCTATCTCGAGATGGCGGAAGGATATATCCTCTCGGTTGCGGTAGACGGCAACGGCGAAGCGATCGGTTACAAGTTCGTCAAGGTTGGCAAGATGCTCGAGGACATCCGCCACGGCAAAGACCCCAAGGAGGCATTCGAGAGCAATATCGGAACCTATGGCAGATACGAGAACGCGCCGAAATATATCGACCCGCGTGAAGAATAAGAGGAGAGGGAGGCAACACAATGGTTAAGTTTGAAGGACAGGAAAGAAGAATGCCCAAGATTGAGGCCTGCCTCAAGGAATATGGCATCTCTTCCCTCGAGGATGCAAAAGAGCTTTGCCTTTCGAAAGGCATTGATGTAGAAAAAATCGTCAAAGGTGTACAGCCGATCGCGTTTGAAAATGCGGTCTGGGCCTACACCCTCGGCACTGCGGTAGCGATCAAGAAAGGCACTTCCAAGGCAGCGGACGCTTCTGAAGCAATCGGGATCGGCCTGCAGGCGTTCTGCGTGCCCGGATCGGTTGCGGAGCAGCGTTCGGTCGGCCTCGGCCACGGCAACCTCGGCGCAATGCTGCTGCGCGACGAAACCAAATGCTTCTGCTTCCTCGCGGGGCATGAGTCGTTCGCGGCCGCGGAAGGCGCAATCGGCATCGCCCGCAATGCGAACAAGGCCCGCAAAGAGCCGCTGCGGGTAATCCTGAACGGGCTCGGCAAGGATGCGGCCTATATCATCTCCCGCATCAACGGGTTCACCTATGTCGAAACCGAGTACGATTTCTCGACCGGTGAGCTGAAAGAGGTCCGCACCATCCCCTATTCGGATGGTGAGCGTTCCAAGGTCCGCGTCTACGGCGCAAACGATGTGCTCGAGGGCGTTGCGATCATGAAGCATGAGAAGGTGGATGTTTCGATCACCGGCAACTCGACCAACCCGACCCGGTTCCAGCATCTGGTGGCCGGCACCTATAAGAAATGGGCGTTTGAGAACGATGTGAAATACTTCTCGGTCGCATCGGGCGGCGGCACCGGACGTACCCTGCATCCGGACAACGTCGCAGCCGGCCCGGCTTCCTACGGCCTGACTGACTCGATGGGCAGAATGCATGGGGATGCACAGTTTGCAGGTTCGTCCTCTGTCCCGGCGCACGTCGAGATGATGGGCCTGATCGGTATGGGCAACAACCCGATGGTCGGCGCAACTGTCGCATGTGCGGTCGCGGTCGAAGAAGCCGCGAAAGCTGGCAAGTTCTGATTTTAGTCTGCTTGGAAAACGGGATGCGAATCCGCATCCCGTTTTTTGTATCCCTGGGCAGGCGCATAGGTCCTCTGCTCCCGGGCGGATGCCTCTGAGCCTCGGTCTTTTCGATCCCAATATCAAAGCTTAGCGGTATTTGGAGGGTTCCGCTGTCTTTCCATAGTATCGTCAATCATGTTTACCTGGGCATCAAAAATCGCCCGATACCGGGTACAGCAATCATCCTCTTCATCGGTAATGCGAATCGTGCAGGAGACCATGTCAATAGGCGGGTTAAAGTTAAAATTTTTAGTGATAGAAACAAACTCGTTGTAAAAATGGTATTGCTCCAGTACCGTGATCAAATCTGCCCGCATACATTCTGTAAAGCTATCTGTATCATCTTTATACCAGCTTGTAAGATATTCTTGCATGGATGATCTCGTCTTATCAAAGATTCTTGATTTCTCAATAAAGATGGAGAACTGCTCCGGATGAACAGGAGCGGAATACAGGTTATCTTGCATAAAACCCCTCCTAAGCATACAACTTTTAATAATTATTCCTGCTTTTATATCATATTTTTTGTCTGTTGTAAAGAAAACCCTGAGGTAAGCCGTATCTGAATGCAGCACCCGTTAAAAAGGAGTTCTCCCTTTTCAGATTGGTGTTGCCGAACGCGGATTTGCTAAACCATTCGTTAAGATATTCAAAGTGGGTAGTCATCCACTAGTGGATGACTACCCGATAAACTGGAAATTACTTCTCTTTATTCAATCCTAACATTTACTGGCCCTACTGTAAGATTCCCTCCACCCGCTATCGTGTACCACTTGCCTTTTTGCAACTTGATTTTTTCTGATACACCGGATGTAATGTACCCTATCACATATTCTTCACCCGTCTCAACGTCAGTGAAAACTACGTCTGTATCACAGTCACCGCTTACTTTTACAGTGCCAAATAGTGGTTGTATTTGCTCTGACTTAACCGGATTTCCTCTGTCTGCAAGTGTGAATGTATGGGCCTTTTGAATATTAGAATAAAAGAGAATTGCAATTACAAAAATTGCCACCACACATGGAATTATCCATTTTCTTTTCATTAAAACGCCTCCAGAACTTTCGATTTATCGAGCTGATTATAGCACAGGGCATCTGTCATATCAATGTTCCTCTGCAGAAATCGCCGGAGTTATATTCCAACAACACTTATTTCAAAAGGGACAAGGAGTTCTATTGATTGACAAAAGCAGACTTTCAAGGTAAAATAAACAGATAAAAGATTGTCTGAATTTGGGACAGTGGGAGGACGGCGGATTGCAGATGGTTCGGAGTATGACAGGCTATGGGCGCGCCCAGCGGATTATAGATGGGCGGGACATCACGGTGGAAATCAAATCGGTCAACCACCGTTTTCTGGAATTCACTGCCCGTGTCCCCCGCGGATGCGGTTATCTGGAAGAAAAACTGAAAAGCTATATGCAGGGCAGGGCTTCGCGCGGCAAGGTGGAGGTTGGCGTCCAGATTCAGACGGTAGAAGCGGCCAACACGGTTGTAGAGGTCAATCAGGAACTGGCGGGGGCGTATATCCACGCCCTGCGGGAGCTCGGCAAACAGTATGGGCTTACCGACGACCTTTCGGTCTCGTCGATCTCCCGTTTTTCAGAGATTTTTACCGTCCGCCGCGCGCCGGAGGACGAGGATGCGGTCTGGGAAGCGGTGCAGGCAGTGACCGGGGAGGCCGCCGAACGGTTCCTGCGGATGCGGGAACTGGAAGGAGAAAAGCTCCAGGACGACCTGCTCGACCGGCTTTCGCAGATTGAGCAGCGGGTCGGGCTGGTTGAGGAGCAGTCCCCGCGCACCCTTGCGGCCTACCGGGAGCGGCTGACCGCGAAAATCAGCGAGGTGCTCGACGACCGGCAGATCGACGAAGCGCGGATCCTGACCGAGGCGGCTGTGTTTGCCGACCGGATTGCGGTGGACGAAGAAACGGTGCGGCTGCGCAGCCATATTGCGCAGTTCCGCGGGATTCTGGGGCAGGGCGGCGCCGTCGGGCGGAAGTTGGACTTCCTGGTGCAGGAGATCAACCGGGAAGCCAATACCATCGGGAGCAAGGCGCAGGATGTCGAAGTAGCCCGGCTTGTGGTCGAGATCAAAAGCGACATCGAAAAGATACGGGAGCAGATTCAGAACATCGAATAAGGGGTAGCTTGTATGAAACTGATCAATATAGGCTTTGGCAACATGGTTTGCGCAAACCGGCTGGTGGCGATTGTCAGCCCGGAATCCGCCCCGATCAAGCGGATCATCCAGGATGCGCGGGAACGCGGTTCGCTGGTGGACGCAACCTATGGGCGGCGCACCCGGGCGGTGATTATTACCGATTCGGACCACGTGATCCTCTCGGCAGTGCAGCCCGAGACCGTTGCAAACCGGCTGGTGGATGACGAGGATGATGAGGAAGAGGTCGATGATGATGCGTAAAGGGCTGCTGATCGTGTATTCCGGTCCGTCCGGCGTGGGCAAGGGGACCATCCTCGGCCCGTATTTGAAGGAACATCCGGAAGCGGTGCTTTCGGTTTCAATGACCACCCGCGCCCCGCGCCCGGGAGAAACCGACGGGGTGGAATACCATTTTGTGACCCGGGAGCAGTTTGAATCGGAGATCGCCGCGGGCGGCCTGCTCGAATATGCACAGTATAGCGGGAACTATTACGGCACCCCGCACCGGATGGTTGAGGAACAGCGTGCACAGGGGCGGGATGTAGTGCTCGAAATCGAGGTGCAGGGGGCGGCGCATATCCGCAAGGTCTGTCCGGACGCGGTATTCATCTTTGTGATGCCCCCTTCCTATGAGACGCTGGAAAGCCGCCTTTCCGGACGCGGCACCGAACCGCCCGAGGTGGTGCAGCGGCGTCTGGAAGCCGCGCGCACCGAGCTGCGCTGTGCGGCCGAATATGATTACATCATTGTCAACGATGATCTGGAAGAGGCACGTGCGCGTCTGGGCGCGGTGATTATCGCCGCCAGATGTGAGGCCCGCCGGATGAAAAATATGATAGATAAGGTGGAACAGAACGTATGAATATGCTCAGACCCTCGATGGCTTCGATGCTCAAACCGGGCGACAACTACTACGCATTTGTAGTTGCGGTGGCAAAACACGCCCGGGAGCTGGCGCAGGAGGCCGAGGATTCGCATGAGATCATGGAGGAAAAGCCGGTGAAGAAGTCTGTGGAAGATTTTTCCGCTGGAAAGTTCCGTATGGGCGAGGTCCATCAGGAGATCGACCAATAAGCAGACGGCCCTGTAAGATTACAGGGCCTGTTTTTTCAGACAGGGGGAATCTGTTTTGTTCGACGGAAAAACCATTGTGCTGGGGGTGTCCGGGGGGATCGCGGCGTATAAAGCGGCGCAGCTTGCGAGCGATCTTGGCAAAACCGGCGCGGATGTGCATGTCATCATGACCCGCAATGCAACCGAATTTGTCTCGCCCATGACCTTCGAAACGCTGGTCAACAATCGGGTGGCGGTGGACACCTTTGACAGAGGTTTTGAGTATAACGTTGAGCATGTTGCGCTGGCGAAAAAGGCGGACGTGTTCCTGATTGCGCCCGCAACCGCGAACGTGATCGCGAAGATGGCAGCCGGAATCGCTGACGATATGCTTACCACAACCGTGTTGGCTGCGCGGTGCCCGAAGATCGTCGCGCCCGCGATGAACACCGGGATGTATGACAACCCGGTGACCCAGCGCAACCTGCAAACCCTGCGGGCGTTTGGGGTGGCGGTGGTTGAGCCGGAGAGCGGGTATCTTGCCTGCGGGGATACCGGGCGCGGGCGGCTGGCGGAGGAAGGCGCCCTGCTGGAAGCGGTGCGGGATGCGCTGACCCCCAAGGATTTGGCGGGACTTTCGGTGCTGGTGACCGCCGGGCCAACCCGAGAGGCGATCGACCCGGTACGGTATATCACCAACCATTCGACCGGGAAGATGGGCTACGAAGTCGCGGCGGCGGCGAAGCGGCGGGGCGCATCGGTCACGCTGGTGAGCGGCCCGACCAGCCTGAAACCGCCCTATGGGGTCACATTTGTCCCGGTCCATACGGCGCAGGAGATGTTCGATGAGGTGACCTCCCGCGCATCCGCCCAGCAGATGGTTGTAAAATGCGCGGCAGTGGCGGACTACCGCCCGGCAACAACCGCAGAGGACAAGATCAAAAAACAGGATGGGGAGATGCAGATTGCGCTGACACGGACGCGGGACATCCTCGGCTGGCTGGGGGAACACCGTGTGCCCGGGCAGGTACTCTGCGGGTTTTCGATGGAAACGCGGGATATGGTGGAAAACAGCGCTGCCAAGCTGGAAAAAAAGCGGGTGGATATGATCGTCGCGAACAACCTCAAGGAGGCCGGCGCGGGATTTGGCACCGAAACCAACATTGTCACCATCCTGACCAAAGCGGGCGCGGAGCCGCTGCCGATCATGGGCAAAGATCAGGTCGCGGATGAGGTTCTGACCCGTCTGCTTGCCTTGCGTACAGGGACTGGGCCCTGATTCTAAACTTCGTATCTTTTCCGGAGGAAGAGCGCTTTTTCTCCCGCAGAAAATACCTGATTGCTGCCGCGGCATCAAGGCTCTGTCCCTTGCCCCATGATTTTTTGAAAAAATCCAGCAATACGCTTAGGGGCTGTTTGAAAAATCGAAATAGCCGTCTTTTTCTACAAAAAGCGGCGGCTGCCGCGTCAAAAATGCGCGGAATACAGCAAGTATTCCTGTGCTTTTTTCCTTGCGGCCGCTCACTTTTTACGAACCATCCATCTATTTCTCTATTTTCAAACAAGCCCTATTCTCTTTCAAACCAAAAGTTTCGTCCACCTTTTCAAAGGTGGCGGGGTCGAGGGGCAGGGCCCCCGGCCCTATAGCAGAGGAGGTCAGGAATGCCGCAGACAGCACAGATTGTGGTGGAGAACGCAACCATTCATTTCGATAAGCCGTATTCCTACCTGATTCCAGAGGGGATGCCGGTCCGCCCCGGATGCCGGGTCACCGTCCCGTTCGGCGCGGGCAACCGTACCCGGTTCGGCATGGTGCTCGCCCTTTCCGAGTCCGGGGACATCTCCAGGCTCAAGCCGGTTGCCTCCCTCGTGGACGCCCGGCCGCTTCTCAGCCCGGATCTGCTCTCGCTGGTCGAATGGCTGCATGAGCATACCTTCTGCGGCTATTATGACGCAGTGCGCACCCTGCTGCCGCCTGGCATCGGGGTGGAACTGAAATATACCTACGAGCGCGCAAAGGACGCAGGCCCGCCCGAGGACCTGCCGCCCGAACAGCAGCAGATCCTGGAATATCTGAACGGGCGGGGCAAACCGGTCCGGGAGGAGACGCTGCTCGCCGCACTCGGCCTGGATGCTGAGTCCCCCAGCCTGCGCGCCCTCTGCGAAGCGGGTGCGGTGATCAAGTCGCAGGAGGTGCGGCAACGGGTGCTGGACGAAAAACTGGTGATGGTGCGTTTGGCGGACGGGATCACCGAATTGGGGGACATCACCGATGTAAAAATCACCGCCAAGCAGAAGGCGGTGGTCGAGCTGCTCGCGCAGGCAGGACAGGCTACCCTGAAAGAGGTCTGTTATTTTGCAGGGGTGGGAAAAACGGTGGTTGACCGTCTGGAAAAGGCAGGGGTCACCCATTATTTCACCCGGGAGGTTTATCGCAGCCCCTATGAGGTACGTACGGCCCGGGAGGATGCCTCTGCGCTCTCCCTCTCGGACGAACAGCAGGCTGCATACCGGACCCTCTGTGAACTGGCCGATTCGGGAAAGCCGCAGGCCGCGCTGCTCTATGGGGTGACCGGGTCGGGGAAGACCGAAGTCTTTCTCCGAACGATCCAGCACCTGCTCGGGAGCGGGCGCGGCGTGATCGTGATGGTGCCCGAAATCTCCCTGACCCCCCAGATGATCGAACGGTTCCACCGGTATTTCGGGGACCGGGTCGCGGTGCTGCACAGCGGCCTGACGATGGGCGAGCGGATGGACGAATGGAAGCGGATCCGGGACGGCGGCGCACAGATCGTCGTCGGCACCCGGAGCGCGGTGTTCGCGCCGCTTGCGCGGATTGGGATGATCGTGATGGATGAGGAACAGGAGGCGACCTATAAGTCCGAGATGTCCCCCCGCTACCATGCGCGGGATGTGGCGCGGGTGCGTGCCGCCAGCCATAATGCGTTGCTGCTGCTCGCCTCGGCGACCCCGAGCGTCGAGAGCTTCTACCGGGCAAAACAGGGGCGGTACCATCTCATACAGCTAAAAAACCGGTTTGGGGCTGCGAGGCTGCCCGATGTCACCATCCTCGACATGTCGACACAGGCGCTGAACGCGGCGTCCGGCTCCCTCTCGGCGGAACTGATCGGCCAGCTTCGCCAGAACCTCGAAAACGGCGAACAGAGTATCCTGCTGCTCAACCGGCGGGGGTACAACACGCTGGTGAAATGTTCGATCTGCTCGGCCGTGGCAGGCTGCCCCAACTGTTCGGTCGCCCTGACCTACCACACCGCAAACGGGCTTCTGATGTGCCACTACTGCGGTTATACGGCGCGTCCGGACGAGACCTGCCCGACCTGCGGGAGCAAGTTCCGGCGGTTTTCGGGAGCGGGCACCCAGAAGGTGGAGGAGGAGCTGCGGGAACTGCTGCCGCAGGCGCGGGTGCTCCGGATGGATATGGACACCACTATGGCACGATTTTCCCATGAAAAACATTTTGCTGATTTTTCGGCGGGAAAATATGATATAATAATCGGGACGCAGATGGTTGCGAAAGGGCTGGACTTTCCAAATGTCACCCTTGTGGGGGTGCTTTCGGCGGACAGTTCGCTCTATGCGCAGGATTATTGCAGCTTTGAGCGGGCGTTTTCGCTCTTCACACAGGTGGTCGGGCGGAGTGGGCGTTCGGATAAGGCGGGACGCGCCTATATCCAGACATTCACCCCCGAAAACCCGGTGATCGCGCTGGCGGCGATGCAGGATTACGACAGCTTCTACGAAAGCGAGATCGAAAACCGACGCATCCACCTCTATCCGCCGTTCTGCGACATGGTCGGGATCGGGTTTTCCGGGATCGACCGGGCGGAGGTGCAGGCCGCGTCCAGACAGTTTCTGGCGCAGTTTGCCGCGTTTGCCAGCGCCGAATACAGCGACCTGCCGCTGCGGGTGCTCGGGCCGTGTGAAAGCGCGATCCCCCGGATTTCCGGGAAGTACCGCTGGAGGATGGCGGTCAAATGCACCTTCGGCGCACGCACCCGGGAGCTTCTCTGGCGGACGGTGCGATGGTACCATGCGCAGAGCCGGAACCGTCCGGTCTCGCTTTATGTCGATCCGCGGTATGAAAGTTCGATCTGAGGGTTGAAGTTTCTGCCCGGGCCGGCTCGTTAAAATCAAAAGAGAACCATGTGACAGCATGAAGATCAAAAGCAGAATTGGGAGGAACAGAAAAATGGCAATCCGCAATATCTTGAAGGAAGACGACCAGCGCCTGCGCAAAAAAAGCCGGGCCGTTACCGAGTTCAACGAACGGCTCTGGACGCTGCTTGACGATATGTACGAAACGATGGTCGACGAGGGGGTCGGGCTGGCTGCGCCGCAGGTGGGGGTTCTCCGCCAGGCAGTGGTCATCGACGTCGGCGAGGGAAAATGGGAGTTGGTCAATCCCGAGATCGTCAGCGAAGAGGGCGAGCAGTGCGACACCGAGGGATGCCTGTCCATACCCGGCGTCTGGGGAGTGGTGCGCCGTCCCAAAAAGCTGCATATCTGTGCGCAGGACCGGTTCGGCAAGCCGTTCGAATTTGATGCGGAGGACTTTTTCGCGGTCGCCTGCTGCCATGAGATCGACCACCTTTCGGGCGTCCTCTTTACCGACAGGGCCGAACGCCTTCTGACACCGGATGAATTGAGGGAAGCCGAATGAGGATTGTGTTCATGGGTACGCCGGATTTTGCGGTCCCCTGCCTGGCGCGCCTGATCGCAGACGGCCACGAGATCGCCGGGGTGTTCACCCAGCCGGACAAACCCAAGGGGCGGGGATATAAGCTCGCGCCGCCGCCGGTCAAGGAATTGGCGCTTGCCAACGGGCTGCCAGTCTGGCAGCCGGAAAAACTCCGCGACGGTACCGCGCTTGCGGTTTTGCGAGAGCTGGCCCCCCAGCTGATCGCGGTGGTTGCCTATGGGCGGATGCTGCCAAAGGAAATCCTTGATCTGCCGGAATACGGCTGCATCAATGTGCATGGATCGCTGCTGCCAAAGTACCGGGGTGCAGCGCCGATCCAGTGGAGCGTGCTTAACGGTGACCTGACAGCGGGTGTGACCACCATGTACATGGCCGAAGGGATGGACACCGGGGACATGATCCTTTCCCGGTCGGTTCCGGTGGGGGAAGATGAAACATCGGGGGAGCTGTTCGACCGGCTTGCGGTGCTGGGCGCGGAGGCACTCTCTGAAACGGTGCGGCTGATCGCCGGGGGCAACGCCCCGCGCACGCCGCAGGATGATGCACAGGCGAGCCGCGCCAGTATGCTGACCAAAGAGATGGCAGTGATCGACTGGTCGAAATCCGCGCGGGAGGTACACAACCTGATCCGCGGGATGAACCCCTGGCCGACAGCACATACCCGGCTGGGCGGCAAGGTGCTGAAGGTGCACCGGTCGCGGGTCGTGGAAGGCGCAGGGGAACCGGGCATCGTGCTCGACGGGAAAAGGCTGATCGTCGGATGTGGGGAAGGCGCGGTCGAACTGGTGGAAATCCAGCCCGAGGGGAGCCGCCGGATGCCCGCCGCCGACTATCTGCGAGGGCATCCGGTTGAAACCGGCACCCGGCTGGGGGAATGACCAGAGGTTTTGCCCCTCAATCCCGCAGCGGTGCATAGTCCAACCGGCGCGAAGCGGTGGCTCTTGGGCCGGCGATCAAGATTGGCAAAGCGTTTAGGGCCTCAAAACTTCAAACAAGGGGGAGCTGTATGTTTGACCTTTATTATCTGATTCTGGTCGTCCCGGCGTTGCTGTTCGCGAGCTGGGCTCAGATGCAGGTTTCCAGCACGTTTGACCAGTATTCCAAAGTCCGCTCGTCGCGCGGGATCACAGCCGCACAGGTTGCGCGGCGGATTCTCGATGCAAACCGCCTCCAGCAGGTCCGGGTGGAACGGATTGCGGGGAAACTCACCGACCATTTTGACCCGAGCAGCGGCGTGATCCGCCTGTCGGACGACGTTTATGGCAGCAGCTCGGTGGCGGCGATCGGGGTAGCGGCTCATGAATGCGGGCACGCAGTCCAGCACGCCCAGAAATATGCCCCCATGCAGCTGCGCGCCGCGATCATCCCAGTGACCAACCTTGGCTCCAAGCTCTCGATCCCGTTGTTTGTGGCAGGGCTGATCCTGAGCTATCAGCCGCTTTGCAACATCGGGCTGCTGCTCTTTTCGCTGGCGGCGATCTTCCAGCTCGTGACCCTGCCTGTCGAGTTTGACGCCTCCGCCCGCGCGCTGCGCACGCTGGAGAAGGAGCGGTTTCTGGAGTCCTCCGAGCTGCGCGGCTCCAAACGGGTGCTTAAGGCCGCCGCACTGACCTATGTGGCCGCGCTGGTGGTCTCGCTGGCACAGCTGCTGCGGCTGGTACTGATCTCCCGCAGCCGCAACCGAGACTGAAACCGGAGGGAACAGATGAAGAATGCGAGAGAAACCGCTGTGCAGGCGCTTCTGCGTCAGAGTACGGAGAATGCCTATTCCAACCTTGTGATCGACGCACTGGCCACGAAAAACCGTCTGGATGCGCGGGACGCCGCATTCGCGGCTGCGCTCTTTTACGGAACGCTCGAGCGGCGGCTGACCATCGACCATATCCTGAAACAGTACAGTGCGCGGCCGCTCACAGCCCTGTCCCCGCAGGTGCGGGAGACGCTGCGGGCTGGGGTTTGCCAGCTTGTTTGGATGGACGGCGTGGACGATTACGCGGCAGTGAATGAGAGCGTCAATCTGGTGAAGGCGCTCGGACAGGCAAAGGCGTCCGGTTTTGTCAATGGGGTTCTGCGCAGTTTCCTGCGGGATGGAAAGCGCATCCCCCCGGTGGACGGTGGGCGCGCCGAACAGCTCGCGGTGGAATATTCCTGCCCGGCGTGGCTGGTCGGCCGGTGGCTTGAAGCCTATGGGGAACCCGCCTGCCTGCGGCTGCTCTCCCAGTCGATCGGGCGTCCGCCGCTCTATCTGCGCGCCAACACCCTGATGGTTTCCCCCGAACGGCTGGCGGAAATCCTGACTGGCGAGGGGGTTCCCTGCACCGTGGAAACGGAGCCGGACGGTTGTATCGCGGTCGAGGGCAGAGTACCGATCGAACGCCTGGAATCGTTCCGGTCGGGGTTGTTCCATGTGCAGGACCGGGCGTCCCAGCTCTGTGCCGCTGCGCTTGATCCCCAACCGGGCGAGCGGGTGCTGGATGTCTGTGCGGCGCCGGGCGGCAAGTCCTTCACCGCTGCCGAGCGGATGCGGGACGAGGGGGAGTTGGTCGCCCGTGACCTGCATCCCAAACGTGCCGCGCTGGTGCGTCAGGGGGCACAGCGGCTTGGGATCGAGTGTATCCGGGCTTCCGCGGGAGACGCGGGGATCTATGACCCCGCACTCGGCAGCTTTGACCGGGTACTCTGTGATGTTCCCTGTTCCGGCTTTGGGGTGATCCGGCGCAGGCCGGAAATCAAGTATAAAAGTTGGGAATCGGTCCGGAATCTTCCGGAAATTCAGTATAAAATCCTGCAAACCTCCTCACACTATTTAAAGACGGGCGGCAGTCTGGTCTATTCGACCTGTACCCTGCTCCCCGAGGAGAACGAACAGACCGTCGCGCGGTTCCTCGAGGGGAACCCTGAGTTCACGCTTGAATCTCAGCGCACCTGTACCGGCGAAGCGGCGGATACCGACGGATTTTTCATATCCGTCCTGAAAAAGCGGTGAACAGCATGGAAAAGAGTGACCTCAAGTCTCTGACAGAACAGCAGATCGAAGCGGAATTTGTCCGGATGGGCCAGCCAAAATTCCGCGCCCGGCAGGTCTACCGGTGGCTGCACCAGAAACAGGTGTCTACTTTTGCCGAAATGACCGACCTGCCAACCCCGCTTCGCGGGCAGCTTGACGAAAAATTCTACATAAACACCATCCGCATCAAAAAAAGACTTGTTTCCAGCATAGATGGTACGGTAAAATATCTCTATGAGCTGCGGGACGGCAACTGTGTCGAGGCGGTGCGGATGCAGTATAAGCATGGGGCCTCCCTCTGCATCTCGACACAGGTGGGCTGCCGGATGGGCTGCCGGTTCTGCGCTTCCACGCTGGCAGGCTGGGTGCGCAATCTGACCGCCTCCGAGATGCTTGATGAAGTCTATACCGCCCAGCAGGATCTGCGCGGACGGATTTCCAATGTCGTACTGATGGGGATTGGGGAGCCGCTCGACAACTTCGACAATGTGATGGCGTTTCTCGAAATCCTTTCCTCCCGGGAGGGGATCAATCTCAGCCTGCGGCATGTCTCGCTTTCCACCTGCGGGCTGGTGGATGGGATCCGGGCGCTTGCGGAGAAAAAGCTCCAGCTCACCCTTTCGGTTTCGCTGCACGCGCCCAACGACAGCATCCGCAGCCAGTCGATGCCGGTAAACCAGCGGTACAATATGGACGATCTGCTCGACGCCTGCCGGGACTACTTCGAGCAGACCGGGCGCAGGATTTCGTTTGAATACGCGCTGATTGCAGGGGTGAACGACGCGCCCGCACACGCGGAAGAGCTGGCCTCCCGTCTGAGCGGGATGGGGGCGCATGTCAACCTGATCCCGGTCAATCCGGTGGCTGAAACCGGGTACCGCCGGGGAAAGCGCGCGGGGATCGAGGCGTTCCAGGCGCAGCTCGAGCGGCTGGGGGTCAACGCGACCATCCGGCGGGAGCTGGGGACAGATATTGCGGCCGCCTGCGGGCAGCTGCGCAGGCAGGACACTGAGACAGCGTAAGTTTTTGGCCCCCAGACCAAACTTGCAGGCGTAAGGTGCCTTCCTTGGCCCGGACTGCGAGCCGCAGCGAGCGTTTCGAGGCCAACCGCCGCAGGCGGCTCTTAGGCCGAGATCGCGCAAAGCGTGCTGCCCCTGCGTGCTGTCTTGCGGGCGAGGGGGTCAAAGGCAACGGAAGTTTGGATTCCAGCCCAAACTTCCGGGGCGCAAGCGCCCTGCTTCGGGGGACTTCTCGGACCTGCGGTCCGAAGCGCGGCATACGCCGCGACGCCCCCTCAGTTTGCCTTACGGGCGAGGGGTCGGTGCCCCCTCCCCGTAGGCCCCTCCCTTCCGGGCTGGGTGCCGCTTTTTTCCCAAAACCAAAGTTTTACTCAATTTTTTTCAAAAAACTGCGGGGTCGAGGGGCAGCGCCCTCGACGCGCTCCGCACTGCGAGCCGCAGCGAAGCGTTTCGAGCGCAACCCGCCGAAGGCGGGCTCTTGGCGCGAGATGAGCGCGGAACGCTTTCTCCTGTGAAGCGCTTTTTTCGGGTGAATTGCCGCGAAGCGGCAAGAGGGGGATTTTTGCAAGTGAAAAAAACCCTTGCAGGAATAAATGCGGAACAGGCTTTTAGAACCAAAAGTTTCGTCCACCTTTGAAAAGGTGGCGGGGATTGAGACAACGTAAGTTTGGTTCTGGACTAAACTTACAGGCGCAAGTGCCTTCCTCGGGTCTTCTCGGTCCCAGAGGGCACCGGACTGCGAGCCGCGGCGAGCGTTTCGAGGACAACCGCCGCAGGCGGCTCTTGGGCCGAGATCGCGTTTCACGCGACACTCGGGCAGGATGCGCCTTGCGGGTTAGGGGTCAGCGGCCACTCCCCGCAGGCCCCACCCCGATGGGGCAAAGTGCGCTTTTTATCTGTTCTTTTCTTTCACTGCCGCTGGATGAGGCTCTTAGCGCGGAGACCGGCGTACATAGGCCAACCGGTGCAGAGCGGCGGCTCTCAGGCCGGAGTAAAAAATCGCGCGGTCGAGGGGCGGTTATCAATATAAAATTCCGAGGTGCGGGCTTTCGGGCGACGTAGTATACACATCTCTTTTAGGGGGCTTTCGATTGATCAAGATTTATGGAGGGACCGACCGGGGACGGGTTCGGGCGACCAATCAGGATACCTATGCCTACAAGGTGGTTGACGAGGAAACCGCCTTTGCGATCGTCTGTGACGGGATGGGCGGCGAGAAGGGCGGGCATGTTGCGAGCGCCAAGGCCGCAGAGGTGATCGGCCAGGCGCTGACCCGCGGCCTGACCCCGCAGCTTCCGGCCGGGTCGGTCAAGTCGCTGCTGATCTCGGCAGCTGCTGCGGCAAATGCGGTGGTCTATGAGATGGGATGCCGGGACGAATCGCTCGACGGGATGGGTACAACAGTGATCGCGGTTGTGGTGAAGGGAGACCTGCTCTGCGCGATCCACGCGGGAGACAGCCGTCTCTATCTCTTTGAGAATGATGGGGAGAACCCTGGCGCTGCACAGCGCCTGACCCGGGACCACAGTGTGGTGCAGCTGCTGATCGACAGCGGCGAGATCTCTGAGCAGGAGGCGCGCAACCATCCGAAGCGCAATTACATCACCCGCGCTCTGGGAGTGGAGCGCAGCACCGAGGTGGAATATACCGAACGGGCCTTCCGAAAAGGACAGCTTCTGCTCTGTTCCGACGGGCTATATAACTATGCCCCGCCGGAGGAACATGCCGCTCTGATTACCACCTGTACCAGCGAGCAGGACCTTTTCCTGCTGATCGACGAGGCGAACAAGGCAGGCGGCGCCGACAACATTACCGCCGTCATCGTCGCAAAGTAGGAGGAACCATTTGATGGATAAATATTTAGGCAAAAAGCTCGAGGGCCGGTATGAGGTCATGGAGATCATCGGCATCGGCGGCATGGCAAACGTCTATAAGGCGTACGACGTGCTCGAAAACCGGGTGGTTGCCGTCAAGATTCTGCAGGAAGAGCATATGAATAATGAGGATATGCGCCGCAGGTTCAAGAACGAGAGCAAGGCAATGGCGGTGCTCAACCATCCGAATGTCATGCGGGTCTACGACGTGAGCTTTTCCGACCGGATGCAGTCGATCGTCATGGAGTATATCGACGGGATCACCCTCAAGGAATATATCGAGCAGCAGAAGGTGCTCCGCTGGAAAGAGGCAGTCCATTTTACCGTCCAGATCCTCCGGGCGCTCCAGCACGCGCACGACAAGGGCATTGTCCACAGGGACATCAAGCCGCAGAATATCATGCTGCTGTCGGATGGGACGATCAAGATCACCGATTTCGGGATCGCGCGGTTCGCCCGCAGCGAGACCCGCACCCTCACCGACAAAGCGATCGGCTCGGTGCACTATATCAGCCCGGAACAGGCGGCAGGCGGCGCGATCGACGCCCGCACCGACCTCTATGCGGTTGGGGTGATCCTTTACGAAATGCTCACCGGCCAGGTCCCGTTCGAGGCGGACACCCCGGTTTCGGTTGCGCTCAAGCAGATACAGAGTACAGCCGTCCTGCCCCGGGAGCTGAACCCCTCGATCCCCGAGGGCCTGCAGGAAATCACCATGCATGCGATGGAGAAGGAGCTCTCCAAACGGTACCAGAGCGCGGCGCAGATGCTCCGCGACATCGACGAGTTCAAGCGCGATCCTTCGATCCTTTTCGAATACAAATACCTCGACGTCAAAAGCCCTGCCGCCGAGAGCCGGTATTCGGATGCGATCCAGAGCGCGCGTAAGGAGAAAACAGTGAAAGACAAGCGCAAAAAGAAAAAGAGAAGAAGCAGGCGTGCCCCGATCATCCCGGTGTTGGCGGGGGTGACCGCCGCGTTCGTGATCGTCTCAGCGGCGTTTATCGGCTGGATGATCTATCTGAACAACCCGTTTGTATCGGTCGAGGACGATATCGTCCCCAGCCTGGTGGGGGAAAAATGGGACAACGTGAAGATTTCCCCCAAGTACGCCAACTTTAACCTCGATCCCACCGAGCTGGAATACAACAACGAATACGGCAAAGGGGTGATCTTCGACCAGGAGCCGCGCGCGGGCAGTAAGGTTAAGGTCGGCTCGACCATCAAGGTCAAGATCAGTACTGGTAAGCTCACCACCCGCCTGCCCAGCTTTGTCGGGCAGGATTCCGCGCAGGTGGTCGCCCAGCTCAACGAATGGGGCATCAACTACGAAGAGAAGATGCTGTTTGACGACAGCATCCCGTCCGGCGGGGTTATCAAAACCCTGCCCGAAGCGGGGGCAGAGGTCGCCGCAGACGAAACGGTGATCCTCTATGTCAGCATGGGGCGGGAGGAGACGCTGGTAACGGTGCCCGACCTGACCGGTATCAGCCTGAATGATGCGAAAACCCTGCTGGATAACTATAAGCTGCGGATCGGTAAGATCACCTATGACGAGCGCAGCGACGAACCGCAGGGGACGATTATCCACCAGTCGGTGGCTCAGGATTCGCAGGTCGAGCAGAACACGGTGATCGACCTGGAGGTCGCGGGCAACAGCGGGGGAAGCATCCGGCTGACCGTGATGATCCCGCTGCCTGAGCAGGTCAACCGGATGGTCGAACTGGTTGCGCTTCAGGATGGCATCCAGATCCAGCGGGAGCAGGTGAACCCGTCCGAGGCGAAGACATGGAAACCGGTCTTTTCCGGGGAGCCGGACCAGATTTCCGAAATCAGCATCCTGATCGATGGGGCGGAATATCAGGTCTATGAGCTGGATTTTGAGGCAAAGGGACACCGCATACTGGCGGATTTCACAGAGGACTTCTCCGAGTGAGAGGGCTACAGTCTACAGGCGCGCGGGCGGCTTCCGGATCGAGGCCGCCCGCGCCGGAACAATGGGGGGCCGTATGAACACACAGAGCGGATTGATCGTCAAAGCGACCGGGGGATTCTACTATGTGGAGTCGGAGGGCGCTACATACGAATGTCGGGCGCGGGGGCTGTTCCGCAAGGAGGGGGTCAGCCCGCTGGTCGGTGACCGGGTGACCGTTGAGCCGACCGGCGAGGCCACCGGGCAGGTGCAGTCGATCCTGCCCCGCAAAAACCAGCTTGTGCGCCCGCCGCTAGCCAACCTTGATACCTTTGTGGTCGTTGCATCGGTCGCCGACCCTGCGCCCAATCCGTTTGTAATCGACAAGATGCTGGCGATCGCCTGTCACAAAGGAATTTCCCCGATGCTGGTCATCACCAAAAGCGACCTTGGCGCTCCCGACCGGATGGAGGAGGTCTACCGGATGGCAGGCATCCCCCTGCTTGCGGTTTCCAACCAGAGCGAACAGGGGCTGGACCGCCTGCGGGAAGCGCTTTCCCATGGGATCAGTGCCTTTTCCGGGAATACCGGGGTTGGGAAGTCCAGCCTGCTCAACCGGCTCGATCCCCGGCTGGCCCTCGCGACCGGCGAGACCAGCCAGAAGCTCGGGCGGGGGCGGCATACCACCCGGCATGTCGAGCTGTTCCGGATCGGCAAGGATGGTTATATTGCGGACACGCCCGGCTTTTCGGCAGTCGAGCTGGAGCGGTATGAGGTCATCCTGAAGGAGGAGCTGGCGGAGTGTTTCCCCGAATTTGCCGAATTTACCGGGGATTGCCGGTTCACCGGCTGTTCCCATACGGTGGAAAAGGGTTGCGCGGTGCTTGAGGCAGTGCAGGAAGGCAGGATACACCCGTCCCGCCACGCGAGCTACTGCGCCCTTTACGAGGATGCAAAGAAGATCAGAGAATGGGAGCTGAAACGATGAGCAGATGTATCCTGTTTTCGGGCGGCCCGCTTTCCGACTGCGACCAGGTCGAAGTCAAGGTGGGGCCGGGGGATTTTGTGATCGCCTGTGACGCGGGATGCCGGACAGCGGCACAGTTCGGCGTACGTCCCGACCTCGCGGTTGGGGATTTCGATTCGCTGGGTGGGCCGGTGCCGGGAGGAATCCCGGTGCAGAAAGTCCCAGCGGAGAAGGATGATACCGATACCATGCTTGGGCTGCGGGTCGGCCTGGAACAAGGGTTCCGGGAGTTCCTGCTGGTCGGTGGGTTCGGCGGCAGGCTCGACCACACGGTCGCCAACCTACAGGCGCTCGGCTGGCTCTGCCGGCAGGGCGCGTCGGGACAGATTCTCTCCAACCGGAACCGGGCGTGGGCGGTGCGGTGCGGCACCCTTGCCCTGCGCAGGCTCGATGGATGGCATCTTTCGGTGTTCGCGTGGGACGGGCCTTGCCGGGGTGTCACGCTCGAAGGGCTGCAATACCCCCTTCGGGATGCGGAACTGACGCCCAGCCTGCCGATCGGCGTCAGCAATGAATTTGCGGGGGAATATGCGCGGATTACCGTCACAGATGGTACCCTGCTGGTCATTGCAGCAGAAGAATGCCGCTAAAAATTGTGGGTAAAAGCCGCCAGCGCGGCGACTGGAAGCGGGGTTGCCGTAAGCAGACTTATTGCCGCAGGCTTGAAGAAGGTCCAAACGATTTTTTCAGCGTTTCCATGACTAAGAGGAGGATGGGTCAGATGGCAGTTATCACAGAACGGGAATTTTTCACCACCAGCAAAGGTGGAAAAGCGGTGCTTTACACCCTCAGAAACCGCGCGGGGAGTGAGGTGGAAATTACCAATTTTGGAGGTGCGATCGTCTCGATCAGGGTGCCTGATCGGAACGGGGCGTTTGCCGACGTGGCGCTGGGTTTTGACAGCGGAGCGGGCTATGAAGGACATGCCTATTTTCTCGGGGCAATGATCGGCAGGTGCTGCAACCGGATCAAGGCCGGGCGGTTTACCCTGAATGGGAAGGCGTACCAGCTCGCCTGCAACGACAACGGAAAAAACCACCTGCATGGCGGGGTGCATGGGCTGGAATCCAAGCTCTGGGATGCGGAGGTCTCCCAGCAGGACGGCGAGGATGTTTTGACGCTGCGTTGTGTCTGCGAGGATGGAGAGGAAGGGTATCCCGGCCGGCTCGAGATTTCGGTGGCGGTCACCTTTTCGGAGGATCATGCGCTGAAGCTGCAATATCAGGCGGTTTCGGATGCGGACACCGTTTGCAGCCTGACCAACCATTCCTATTTTAACCTGTCAGGGCACGCCTCGGGAGATATTTTGGGACATGAGCTTAAGCTGTATGCCAGCCGGTTTACCGAAGCGGACGCGGAGAGCATCCCGACCGGGCAGGTGCTGCCGGTAGCGGGGACGCCGATGGATTTCCGGGAGTTTCACCGGATTGGGGAGCGGATTGGGCAGGACTATCCCGCGCTGATCTACGGGAATGGTTATGACCATAACTGGGTGCTTGACCATCCGGATGGAACACTCGCTCTGAGCGCGGAACTCTACGACCCGGAGAGCGGACGCCTGCTGGAGTGTTATACTGACAGTCCTTGTATGCAGGTCTATACCGGCAATTTTATTGATGGAAGCAGTTGTGGGAAGGAGGGCTGCTGGTATCAGCAGCGGGCAGGGATCGCGCTTGAAACGCAGTATGCGCCCGATGCGGTCAACCATCCGGAGTGGGACAGCCCGATCCTCCGCAAGGGGGACCGGTATGCACATGCTACAATCTACCGGTTCTCTGTGAAATAACAAATAAAAAAACGCCTTCTGGGTTTCCAGAGGGCGTTTTTCAGGCGCTTTACTCGGCTTTTTCCGAAGGGGCGTTGTGCTGGGCGGCCGACTCTCTGCTGCGCCGGTTGGTGTACAGATAGACCATCACCGAGCCGCCGGTCACCAGTGCCCCGCCCAGCAGCGAGGTCGCGGGAATCTGTTCCCCGAGCGCGGCCCAGCCGAGCAGGATGGAAAAGAGAATCCCCGAATAGTCGTAGATGCTGATTTCCGCTGCGGGCGCCATCTGATAGGCATAGGTCACAAGGATCAATCCGAACGAACCGGAAGCCGAAATGAGCAGTAGGAACAGCCACTGGCGAAGGTCGGGCAGGATGAATCCGTTGAACAGCATCAGGGGGAATGCCGCCAGCATACAAAATGTCGAGAAATACATGGTGATGGTCATGGTATCCACCTTGCCCTTGAAATAGCTGAGCAGCGTATAAGCGACACCGGTTGCAACCGCAGACAGAAACGCCATCAGCAGCGGCAGGACATTGGAGTTGAAGCCGGGCCGCGCAACCAGCACCGCGCCCGCAAACGCGAGGATCAGCGCAGGGATCTGTACCGGGAGCAGTTTTTCCTTGAGAAAAACCATCGCCAGAATCGTGACCCAGAAAGGGGAGGTTTTCAGGAGGATTGCCACATCGCCCTGATTGGCGTGTCCGGACGCATAGAACGAAGCAGACACTGCAAAAAATCCAAAGACCGACCGCAGAAACAGGAGGAGCTGATACCTGCGCGGGCCAAAGAAGGAGCCGCCGGTTTTGCGGAGAATCACCCAGGCGACGAGGGCATTGAACAGATTTCGGAAAAACATCTGCTCCATGACAGGAATCTCGTTGATGCAGCGGATTGCCACCGACATTACCGACAGCAAAAATGCCGACAGGATCATCAGAAGGATACCCTTTTGTTTTTGTGGCATGGGAGCCCCTCTCTTTCTGTCTCAAGATCAACGGCGGAGACTCCGCCCCTCACCGCATTTGACTGCCGCCTCTGCGGCGCGTAAAGGCCAACCGGCGCGGAGCACCGGCTCTTAGGCCAAAACAAAGATGGACAAAACTTTTGGTTTTATAGATAGCAGATAGGATTTTTAAAACTTGGCTCTAACGGATGGGATAGACGATTTGCGTAAGCAGCTCCTCCGCGGGTGTTTTGTCGGCATCGTTTAAATAAATCTCGTAGGAAACCCCGGTATTCTCCAGCGAATGTTCCTTTTCATATGCCATAATTGCGGAGTATGCCCTTTCGAGCGTGGGGTATGGGCCTTTATGCGTCATGAGGATGGCTTTCCCCCCGTATGTTTTGGTCATGTAAAACTCGCCAAAGTCCGGGACAGGGTCTGCAACAGGAAATCCCCACTCAATATCAAATTCGGAAAAGTCAGGCTTCATATTCGTATATTTCAGATATGGAGGTCCGGACATCTCTTTGCCCTGTTCGGATAAATACGCCAAAAGTTTCCCACACATCTCGCCTATGGCTTCGTGGATATTGCGCATGCTTACTGCTGTTCTCTTGCTTGCCACAGCAATTTGCGGGGTTAAGTTTGCAACTTCCATTTTCATTGACAGGCTCCTTTGAACTGTTTTTTGGTGGTTGGCTGTCTGATGGCTGGCTTCACTGTATAAAAGAATGGCTGTGAATATAAAATTCTTCCTGAGAAGCCTGATACCGTTTTTCTTTGGGTGCAAATTGTTGGTCGAACCGCTCCGCCTCCGCGCTGTCGACGCTGTGATAGGCCGGGCTGTCGGAATAGGTCCATGGACCCTCTTCTACAGAGAGCGCGCCCGGCTTCAGCTCTTTCGCCAGCATGGCGGACGGGTATATGCCGCCCTCCATGCAGATGTTGTATTTTTTACAGCTTTTGAAACCGAGGCCGACATAGTTGCCGGGATTGCCAAAAATGACAATCAGGTCATATCCAAGTTCCAGCGCCTTACAAAACGAATGCTCTAACAGAGCCTTTCCGTACCCTTTGCGCTGGAAGTCCGGATGGATGCAGACCGGGCCGAACGTCAGGATCTGTTTTTTCCTGCCCAACTGGCTGGTCAGGGTGGATTTGGTATACATCACATTCCCGATCACCTGACCGTCCAGCTCGGCGACAAAATCCAGCTCCGGAACAAAGTCCGCATGTCCCCGCAGAATATGCGCCAGATAATGTTCCTCGCATCCCGGTACATACAGGTTCCAGAATGCTTCCCGCGTGATCTGTTCTACAATGGCGTAATCTTTTTCTGTCTCATTTCGAATCTGAAGACGTTCCATAGTGGATTTTCCTTTCCGACAAACCCGCCAACATAGACGGGGGCCTCCTTCATCCCTGTTTTCCCACAAGTGCGGCTGCCCCGGCGGTCAGCGCGTCCAGTGCCGCCAGAGATTCCGCCTCGCTTTCACCCCGGACAGAGAGGTAGAGTTTCAGTTTCGGTTCTGTGCCCGAGGGCCGAACGATCAGTTTGGTATCCCCGGAGAGCCGGAATTCGAGCACGTCCGAAGGGATCAGCCCGGTGGGATCGTTTTGATAATCCACCAGATGGAGGACCTTCTGTCCGGCGATTTCGGCGGGCGGAGCTGTGCGCAGAGAGTCCATCAGGGATTTCATCTCCCGCATCCCATCCTGCCCTTCAAAGGCCCAGCTCAACAGGCTGTTCTGATAAAATCCAAATTTCTGATAGAGTGCATGGAGCGCGTCCAGCAGAGTCATCTGCTGCCCCCGGTACCATGCCGCACATTCACAGGCAAGCATCACCGCGTTCACCCCGTCCTTGTCCCGGACGTGCGCCCCGGAAAGATACCCATAGCTCTCCTCAAATCCAAAGAGATAGCGGTCGGCTTCCCCTGCGGCTTCCAGCAGACCGATCTGCTCGCCTATGTATTTGAAGCCGGTCAGCATCCGGCGCAGCTCCACACCGTAGGCCGCTGCCACCGGCGTGGCCATGTCGGTCGAGACAATGGTGGTCACCGCCACCGGGTTTTCAGGCATTGTTCCTTTTTCGATCCGGGTGCGGCAGAGGTAGTCAAAAAGAAGGATGCCCATTTCGTTCCCGTTAATGAGCCGGTATCCACCGCTGCCATCCGGGACTGCCGCTCCCATCCGGTCGCAGTCCGGATCGGTGCCCAGCAGCAGGTCAGGCCGCACCCGCTCACAGAGGGCAAGCCCCCGTTCCATGGCCTCCCGGATCTCCGGATTTGGATAGGGGCAGGTCGGGAAATTCCCGTCGGGCAGTTCCTGCTCCGGAACGACGGTCACGTCCCGGACCCCCATTTTGGCCAGCAGCTTTTTGACCGGCTCCAGCCCGGTACCGTTCAGCGGAGTATAGACCAGTTTCAGGTCGGAAACGTCGTTGCCGGGGCGCAGAGCCAGCACCGCGTCCACAAAGGCATCCAGGCAGGCGTCCGGGATATACTGGATGCTCCCCGCCTGTAGGGATTCCTCAAAATCCACTAGGCGGACACCATCGAAACAGTCGATTCCCTCAATGGCGGCCAACACCTGGCCGGCAGCCTCCGGCGTGATCTGGCAGCCGTCCGCGCCGTAGACCTTATATCCGTTGTAACGGGCGGGGTTGTGGCTGGCGGTGATGCACACACCAGCCCCACAGCCCAGATACCGGACCGCCCAGCTCAAGGCCGGCGTAGGCTCCAGCCGGGGATAGAGGAAGGCTGTGATACCGTTGGCGGCGAGCACCCGGGCAGTTTCCCGGGCAAACAGTTCCCCCTTGATGCGGCTGTCGTGTGCGATAGCCACAGACTTTGGCAGGCCGGATGCGTTGAGATAGTCCGCCAGCCCCTGTGTGGCCCGCCGGACCGTATAGAGATTCATGCGGTTGGTCCCCGCACCGATGACGCCCCGCAATCCGCCGGTGCCGAACTCCAGATTGCGGTAAAACCGGTCGGAAACCTGCCCGGCATCTGATTTGATCTGCTCCAGCTCCTGAATCAGATCGGGGTCCTCCCCAGCCTTCGCAAGCCAGAGAGCAAGCTGTTCCTGATACGACATATCAAATCCTCCAAAAGATCACATATAGAAAGGTAAAAAGGCCCGTCGGCTCTGGCCCTGGCCTGACAGGTGAGCTGGCCAGAAGGGGAGGCGGATGAAAAATCCCCTGATAAAGCCACAAAAGCAGACGATCCCTTTCAGGTTCTTTGACTATACCACGTATGCGGGCAAAATTCAAGCAGAGCCGGTCCGGAATCCATTTCATGGCTTAGCTGCGCGGCTCGTCAGAAGCCAGCTGCCACTCTGCAGCCCAGGAACCGTACCAAGTTTTCCCCGCCTCCTGCCGCAGACGCAGCAGATAGTCCTGTGCAGCCTGTTTTTTGCCGCTCCGCAGGCACCACATGGCCAGAAGCTGGAGAAGGTCCAGCCGCCGCATCCGGTAGGTTGACTGCGGGAGCTGTTCCTCCAGCCAGCTGGTTTCCACCCTGCCGCCCTCCAGACAGACCCGCCGGTTCTGGTGGATCCGCAGGTTCAGCGCCATATTTTCTGAGAGGGCAGGCTTGGAATCGCGGCAGTCTTTCACGATCTGTTCCAGCTTTTGCTCCGCCTGACGGGCCAACACCAGGTCCTCCTTGGAAAGGGCGTAGCCGCACAGATTGTTATAATATAAAGCCCGAAGCGCCTGATCGCCCTTCTTCACATTCCGGAAAGCCCCGCACAGGGTCTCGATGGCCTGATCGAACTCCCCGGCTGCGGCATATCCGTCCGCCAGGCAGGCGCTGGCGATCGGGAAATCCCGGCTGTTGGGATTCAGCCGCCCCGGAATCTGCTTGTATTCTGCCAGAAAAGCCTGTGGGTCAAGGTCCAGGTGCAGCAGGCCCAGACAGCGGGTGTTCTGGGTTCCGGCCACGAGGTTTCCCAGCAGCCGTCCGGCAAAATATCCGATGCCGAGCAGGAGCAGTGAAGCGATCGCGGGAATGTAAACGGGATATTCCCGGTCCCGCAGCCAGACCGCCACAGCCAGCCCCAGGCAGACCACCATTACGGCACCAACCGCCAGTTTGCTCTTCCAAAATGCGCGAATCATCCAAAATCCCCTCCTGCGTTTTTCTCAATTATATACAGGCTGTCCCGGAATTGCAAGGATTTCCAGCAGAGCAGAGGTTTTTTATCTCCAGCACAAAGCAGCGTTCAAAATTTTGTAATATTTTAGTCTGTAAACCAAACAAAGGGTATTCCATTTTGGAGAAATATAGGCTATAATATCTACATAAAATATGAGGAATCGAATGTTTCATGGCAATATTCAATAAATATTTCAGAGAGTGGGTGGTTTTGGAATGGTACGTATCACAGCCCTGATGGACAACGAGCCTTCGGAACACAGAGCGCTGGTTCACGAGCATGGCCTGTCCTACCTTGTGGAACGGGAGGGCTGCCGGATTCTTTTTGACTGCGGCGCCGGGCCGAATCCCTGGGTTAACGCGCAAAGGCTCGGCCGGAGCGTGCGCAATCTGGACGCTGTGGTTTTGAGCCACAGCCACTACGACCATGCGGCAGGGTTCCGCTCCCTGGTGGAGCTGGGCGGCGGCAGCCGGCTGCTCTATACCGGCCCCTGCTTTTTCGAGGAAAAATTCGCCTGTGACGGCCTGCGCTATACCGACCTGTCCGCAGGGTTTTCCGAGGGGTTTCTGGAGGAGCACGCGATCTGCCACAGGGAGGTTTCCGGGGTGGTCGAGATATTCCCCGGCGTCCATCTGGTGGGCGGGTTCCCGCGGACCCATGCGCTTGAAACGATCCCGCAGCGCTTTGTCCGGCAGGTCGGGGACGGGTTTGTCCCGGATGCCTTTGAGGATGAAATCTGCATGGCATTGGAGGTCGACGGCAGGCTGGCAGTTCTGGTGGGCTGCTCGCATCCCGGCATCCTGAATATGATCGAGCATGTCCATCAGGCCCTCGGAAAACCGGTTTACGCTGTTTTTGGCGGCACCCATCTCAAGGAAGCCGAGAGCGCCCGCATCGATTCCACCATCTCACGTTTGCAGGAGATGGGGCTGGAAATTCTGGGGTTAAGCCATTGTTCGGGGGAGCGGGCGGAATGCGCGGTCCGCGGCAATACAGCGGTTCAGAGCTGCCATATGGGCTCCGGTGACTGCGTTTTTCTGAGATGAGGCGAGAGGGCCGCCCATGCTGATTGAGAAGGTCGCCAAGGAGCTGGTAGAGGTTTCCTCCGGGTTGTTGGGCGGGCGTACCGTCAACATTATGGATGTGAATGGGACGATCGTTGCTTCCACCGAAAAGGAACGGGTCGGCAGCTTCCATCAGGGCGCGAAAGAAGCCATTGAAACCGGCCGGCAGGTCATCATCCGGAAGGACCAGCTCGGGCAGTATCCCGGCGCAAGAGAGGGCTATAACATGCCTCTGCGCGTGAACGGCTCGGTAATCGGCGCAGTCGGTATCTTTGGTACCCAGCAGGAGCTGCAATATCTGGCGCCGCTTTTGGAACTGTATGCCGCTAAATACTACCAGCTCGAAGCGATGACCATTCCGCATCTGGCGGAACAGGGGCTGCGGGGGCGGCTGTTGCAGAACCTGCTCGCCCCGACGGATACAGCGCTTGCGGATGCGAAAGCGCTGCTCGAATCGCTGCGGATCCATCTTGAACTGCCGCTGACGGTAGCGATTATCTCGCCGCCCGCCAGAGCTATGCTGGAGCAGAGGCAGGAATCTTTAATCAACTGGCTGCTTTCCCGCGGGGTTCTGCGGTCGAACCGGGATGTCTGGGGGATTGTGGAGGATCGGATCGTGCTGTTATGTAGCCATGGCAACCCTGCTCTGGACGAGGCTGTGCGCCAGCTGGACGGTTGGGACGGTGTTCCGTACCGCGTTTGCCTGGGAGAACCCTGCAAAACCTTATGGGATGTCCACAGCTCTTACGAGCAGCTTGTGATTCTGGACCTGACCTCCTCGAAGCCGTTCAACGACATCCGGGAGCTGGACACCCGATGCCATTACATACTTTATCATACCGCGGTCACTGAAGCGGAGTTCATCGACAGTTTTTATCAGAAGCTGAATGCCGCCTTTCCCAGCCGTGAGCAGGAGGTGCTGATGAAAACAGCGCAGGGGTACTACGACAACGACCGGAGTGTATCCAAGGCTGCTGCCGCGCTGTTTATCCATAAAAATACCCTGCAATACCGGGTGCACAGGCTCCTGGAAGCGCTGGGACTTGCCGGCTGCACCAGCTTTCAGCAGGAATATCTGGTCCGGCTGCTTTTGGAACATTATAAACGCAAACAGGGCCTTCGAGCCTTGCAATAAAAGGAGGAGTAGACATGCAAACATTCTTCTTGTTCGCGCTTATCATCCTGTCGGTGGTAGCGATGGTCATCGCTATCTCAAAACTGAAAATGCATCCGTTTGTCGTCATGCTGGTGGTTGCGCTTGCAGTTGGCCTGATCTGGGGGGCGATCTTCCCGGAATCCGAGATTACGCCCACCAAGGTTGTCAATGAGGTCAAAGGCGGCTTCGGAAGCATCATGACAAGTATCGGTATTGTTATCCTTTGCGGCACAATCATCGGTACCATCCTGGAGAAAACCGGCGCAGCGCTCACCATGGCAAACGCGATTCTGAACATCGTCGGCAAAAAGAACAGCGTCCTTGCAATGGGTGCGATGGGCTATGTCACCGGTATCCCCGTATTCTGTGATTCCGGATTCGTGGTTCTGTCCCCAATCAGCCGCGCGCTGGCACAGCAGTCCAACATCTCGCTGGCTGTGATGGCGACCGCTCTCTCCGGCGGCCTGTACGCCACACACTGCCTGGTTCCCCCGACGCCGGGCCCCATCGCGATGGCAGGTACCTTGAATGCGGACCTGGGGCTGACCATCCTGATCGGGCTGATCGTCTCGATCCCTGCGGTGGCAGTAGCGATTATCTGGGCGAAAGTGGTTTCCAGCAAGGTCGAAATCCCTGCGAATTCCGAGTATACACTGGAAGAATTGCAGCAGAAATACGGCAAACTGCCCGGCGCGCTGCATAGCTTCTCTCCGATCCTGCTCCCGATTATCCTGATCGCGATTGCCTCGATCGTCGATTTCCCCAGCAAACCGCTTGGCGAGGGTGCCGCTTACCAGATCGTCATGTTCATCGGTAACCCGGTGGTCGCGCTCCTGTTGGGCGTGTTCCTGGCCATGACACTGATCCCGCAGAGCGAGAAAAGCAAGACCCTCGACTGGGTTACACAGGGTGTCACTGATTCTGCCGGGATTCTGGCGATCACCGGTGCAGGCAGCTCGTTTGCCGCGATCCTGAAGCTCCTGCCAATCGCTGACTCGGTAGGCGGGCTGGTCAATTCCGGTCTGGGCGTTATCATCCCGTTCGTTATCGCAATGATCCTCAAACTGGCGATGGGTGCTTCTACCGTCGCGATGATTACCACCGCGGGCATGATGGCCCCTCTGATGGAAACGATGGGCTATACCTCGCCGGTTGCAAAGGTGCTGGTGGTACTGGCGATTGGTGCTGGTTCGATGGTCGCTTCCCACGCAAACGACTCCTATTTCTGGGTTGTCTCCCAGTTCTCCGACATGAAGACAGAGGATGCTTACAAATGCCAGACCGGTATGACTGCCGCAATGGGTATCACGATCATCATCCTGCTGTTCATCATCTCGCTGTTCGCCTGAGAATTCTGTTCTGTATAAAAGGGCTCCCTCAATCCTTTCCAGCGCATAGGGATTGCAGTGATCCTTTGACATCCGTTATCATCGGAGGTGGCTTTTGACAAAAAAGCCACCTCTTTGATTGTCCTGTGGTTGTTCCGTATCCAGAGATACGCCTGTTAAAAAATGGCACAGAGCGGCATCCTTACCGGGTCTCGCAGCGGGGAACCTCTTTTTGGGGATGAACTGCCGCTTTGAAAACAACAAAGATAGGGCTTTTTCTTTGTAAAAAGCCCTATCTTTCAATATAGATGGAAACGGTTCCTCAATTTTCCCCTGTTACCGCTATATAACGGTGGTAGGCATCTTTCATGCAGGCAATCAGCGGCTTCTGGGTCAGCGCAAAATACCGGCTGCGGATCTCTGCTTCGAGCACCTGAAGGTCGGTTCTGAGGTTCTTGCCCACGAACATGGATGCCACAAAATCGCTCGTCACCGAAAGGATCGTGTTGCATTCGACATCCAGAATCCACCCGGAATCCCGCTCCACCACCAGGCTGATGTAGAATTCCCCATGTGTCATATAGATTGCGTCATCCCGGCTGGGCTTCGCCTGTCCCACTACTAGAATAGAATTGTTAGGATATTTCATCAAAATTCCTCCGCTCTCTCATGAAGATGCTCTTGCGGAAAATACGAAGGAGGGGACAGATGTTCCCTCCTTCGCGTTTCTGCTTACCTGAACTCAAATGGCTCGTCTGCCGGCAGTACGTTCCCGGTGTAGAACTTTTCAAGCTGCGGGGCAATCAGGCTTAGAATGCTCATCAGCATCGGGTTAAAGATGCCGCATTCCCCATTGAGGATCATGTCAACCGCTGTCTGATGGCTGAACGCAGGTTTATAAACCCGCTTGCTCACCAGCGCGTCGTAAACATCTGCAACTGATACCACCTGCGCCCAGATCGGAATGTCGCTGCCTTTGAGGTGGTCAGGGTATCCGTTGCCGTCCCACCGCTCATGATGGTAGCGGCAGATGTCGTAGCTAAACCGATAGTACTCCTCGAGCTGCACCGACGAGAGCTTTTCGAGGATTTCGCAGCCCCTTGTTGTATGGCTTTTCATCAGCTCGAACTCCTCGGGGGTCAAACGTCCGGGTTTATTGAGGATCGCGTCGGGGATCGCGATTTTCCCGATGTCATGCATGGCAGCCGCGTTGCTGATAATCTCGATCATATCGCTGTTGAAGCGGTACTGCGCTTCCTGCTGCCCCAGCGCTTCCAAAAGCAGCTGGGTGACATTGCGTATCCGCGAGATATGCTCGCCCGATTCGCTGCTGCGGAACTCTACCGCTGTGCTCAATGTGTCAATGAAGAACTGGTTGGACCGGCGCAGTTTGCGGGACTGCTCCTCAATCTCGTTGATCTGCTCGGCGATTGTCCATTCCAGCTCGCAGCGGTAGTCATAAAGCTCAATGATATTCTGGACACGCCGTTTGACCAGCTCCTGATTGAAGGGCTTGGAGATCAGGTCGGCGATGCCAAGACGGTAAACCTCGATACCGAGCCGTTCGCTCGTTTCTGCGGTAATCATGACGACTGGAATATTATGGTATTTATATTTTCCCGCGATCTTGCGGAGAACATCGATCCCGTTCATCTCGGGCATGATGTTATCCAGCAACACGACCGCTATCGAATGGTACTCCTCTTCCAGAATATCCAGCGCCACCCTGCCATCTTCCGCTTCCAGGATCTCGTATTCTTCCTCGAAAAGCTTTTTCAGAATCACCCTGCTCATCTTGGAATCATCCACGATCAGTATCTTTTTATCCTGCTCCATCTTTCCCTCCTGTTCCGGCCAGTGCGTCTCCTCCACGCTGTCCCGACTATACCTTGTAATATGATTTCAAAAGTCCCACGATACGCTCATATTCCCTGGCGATCCCGGCGAGGTCCTCTTTCATCCCGCTGGCGTCTCCGCCGCGCAGCCGGTCAACAAAATCCGCGTTAAGCCGGCTTAATTCAGCCATTCCAAGGTTGCCGCACATCCCCTTGAGCGTATGGGCAGCGTGTTCCGCAGCCTCTGCATCCCCCTGTTCTACTGCCTCTTTCAGTCCGGCAAAGTTTTGGTCATCGAGAAAATTTTTCAACATCTTTTCCAGCAGCATCTGGATACCGCCAAACCGCTCTAGTGTTTCGGCTTCATTAATCCCCATTTCCGAAAGAAGCTCTGCAAACTGCATGGCCCTGTTTCTCCTTTCCTATGCCCATATGTAAATTTTTAAGAAAACAGCTTCTCAACGCCCTGATAAAGGAGCAGGTGGATGCTCCGGTAAAGGGCTTTTGTATCAATCGGCTTAATCAGATAGCCGTTCATCCCGATCTGTTCAGCGGTTTCCTCATCCTTTTCAAAGACATTCGCTGTCATCGCCACAATCGGTACGGTCTGGGCATCCGCTTTGTCCATCGAACGGATTTCCCGGGTTGCTGTGGTTCCGTCCATTACCGGCATCCGGATGTCCATAAGGATGACTCTGTAATATCCCGGCGGAGAATCACGGAACAGCTCGACCGCTTCCAGACCGTTGCGGGCGGCATCTACTTTCAGATTTTTCATCTCGAGCAGCGTTTTGGCGATCTCGAGGTTGATCTCATTGTCCTCGACCAGCAGTATCTGTTCACCGTTGAACTGATATTCCGGCTCCGCCTGCTTGCGCAGAGAGTTCGGGTCTTCCCGAAGTGCCTTGGTCAGCACCCAACGGATATTTTCAGGGAAAACCGGTTTGTTGACAAACTCGTCGACCCCGCCGGTGCGGGCTTCATACTCAATCGAAGCCCAGTCGTAAGCGGACATGACAATCAGCAGGGTATGGGCGTTTTCATCCCTGCGAATCTGCCGTACCGCTTCAATCCCGTCTATCCCGGGCATCCGCCAGTCAATAAATGCAACATCATACGGTTTCCCGTCTTGCCGCGCCTGCTGGATCTCCTGGACCGCATCGGTGCCTGAACTGACACAATGGGCCCGGATCCCGAAGGTATTCAGAATGGTCTGGAGATGTTCACAGGCGATCGTATCGTCGTCTGCGATCAGCACCCGGAGCGTTTTCAGATTTTCCTCTCCGGTGTATGCGGCGCATTCGAGGCTGTTCTTGGCGATCTCGAGCGGGAGTTCGACAGTGAACCGGCTGCCCTTGTCCCGTTCGCTCTCCACCCAGATTTTTCCGCCCATCAGCTGGACGAGGTTTTTGGTGATCGTCATACCAAGCCCTGTGCCCTCGAACACCTTCCCGCTCTCCTGAACCTCCTGTTCGAACGGTTCAAAAATCTTCCGTTGGAATTCTTCACTCATCCCGATGCCGGTATCCTCCACCCGGAACCGGAGAAGCGCGCGAGAATCCTGCGTACCGGCCAGCTCCACAAAAAACGAAATCCGACCCTGAAGCGTATACTTCAGAGCATTGCCGAGCAGGTTCATCAGAATCTGGTTGAGCCGCAGCTCATCCCCGATGCAGACCGCCGGAACCGACTGGTCGATCTGGAGGTCGAACGCAAGGCCGTGTTCCACCGCCTGCGGGTAGATCACCGCGGAGATGTCCTGCACCATATTCCGCAGGTGGAATTCCCGCTGGGAAATCCGGACCTTGCCGCTCTCGATTTTGGACATATCCAGGATGTCATTGATGAGTGAAAGCAGGAATTTTGCCGAAATTCCGATTTTGTTCAGGCAGTCAGAAATCTTTTCCGGGTCATCCAGATTGGCCCGGGCGATCGCCGACATGCCGATGATTGCGTTCATCGGGGTACGGATATCATGCGACATGCGGGAGATAAAGTCTGTCTTGGCGTGGTTGGCATTCTCTGCAAGCAGCAATGCATCCCGCAGCGCCTGGCGGGTTCGCTCATCTTCGCGGCGGGTGGCGTCGATGTCCCTCATATAGATTAGAACCCGGTAATTGTCGCTATCCTGCACCAGACGCTGAATCTGGATCGCAACCCAGTGGTAGGCCCCGCTGTTGCTTCTGCGCAGCACCTCAAAATAGATGTGCGGCTGCTCTTCCAGCTTTCGAGGCATCTGGTCGATGTCCATGCAGCTGCGGTACCGTTCCTGATGATCCGGATGGATTAAGGACTGCTCCCGTTCGGCCAGGATCTCACGCAGATTCTTTTGAACCAGATGGCGGATGATTCCCTCGTCGCTATACCGAAGCTCATAGAGGGCATCGGTCGTAAGATTGGCCTCGAAGATAATGTCGTAAAGCCCCCTGACCGCAGCCACGAACATCTGGGTGGCCATCATTTCCTTATCTTTAGCCTCCCGGGCTTCCTGCACGTCCTGCACAGTAAAGAGCACCTTGTGGCTGAACTGGTCCAGATAAACATACCGGACGCACCGCCAGCTATAGGCCCCGTCATTTCCCCGGATACGGAAATAAAACCGTTTTTCCTTCCCCTTCTCGTTTTCGAGCAGGGAGGAAAGAGAATGGACACTGAGTTTTTCGGAGAATTCCTCCCGGTCTGCCGGATAGAGCGCATATTGCGCGATTGTATCCAGAGCTGTCTGATAGACCCCGGAATGAGAAACCCCGAACACCTCCGCACGCAGGGTGGTGAAGCTGATCTCATACAGGCCGGTTTTCATATCAAGGGTCGCGACCAGGTTGTAGTCCCGGCTCACCGTGAAGCTGCAAACCTGCTCCAGATCCCGGCGGCGCTCCTCCATCACTTTGTATTCATTGATGTCCCGCAGAGTACCAACCATCATGACGATCTCGCCGTCCCCGTAGATCGCCTCTCCGCTGATCCGGAACCAGTGGAAGTCATCCATGGTAGGTGAACGCATCTTAACCTCGAACTGCCCGACTACCCCGCCGTTCAGCATATCCCGGAACTGCTGCTCATACTCTGGATGGACCAGACCATACTCCTGCATCCGGCTAAGAAAGCCGGAAAGCTCGACCCGGCTGATCGTTTTCATGCCATCCTTCCATTGCGGTTCATAGGCAACAAAGGTGTCCTTTGCCAGTATGTATTCAAACATGATGTCCTGCGTGCTCTCAACCGCCGCCCGATAATGGCTTCGCTTCTGTTCAAGCTGCTCATGCTCCTTGAGCCGTTCTTCAGCCAGCTTTGCCCGGTTGATACTGCGGCAGAGCACCACAGCCAGAACATCGTCATCATAAGGATTATCCATCCAAACCACCCGGAGCATCACCCATCGGTCGGTTCCGTCCTCGACGATCTCGATGCATTCCATATAAGGTCCTGCATCCCCTGCGCGATAAAGCTCAAGCAACCGTTCCCTCTGGAACATCGTGGTAAAACTCTCCCGGAAATTCGGACGAATATGCTCTTTTACATATGACACCCACCGCCCGAAATCTCCCTCGGGCGTGATCTCGCGTTTGGAGCGAAGCCCCTCCGCCCCGGCGATCGAGTAGGTGTTCTGCGTCAGGTTGATCGAGACGATCATCTCATACACCTGCGAGATCGCAGCAAATGTCCTCTGAAGCTCAAATTCCGATTTCTGCTGCTCCTTGGTCATCCGACGCGGGTCAATGACAACCATAAAAGCCGGAATATCTTCGCCCCAGGTGATACGGGTGGCCGAAAAATCGACCTTGCCGCCAAATGGGCTGTTGTAGCCCTGGACAACATGTCTGTCCTTTTCGCCGATCTTCTCGAGCGGACAGTCCTTACAGGTTTCCGCCCATAGCTCCTGACAGATACGGCCCCGCTCGATCTGCGGCGCCATCTTTTTAGCCTGTGCGTTAAAGTAGAGGATTTCATGGGTATCCTGCCGGACAGCATAAATGATACTATTGGTAATCTGGTCCAGTACTGTTTCCAAACGCTGCAAATCGCTCATCGAATCGCTCCCGCTGAAAAAACTCTGTAGATGTTCCCTCTCTACCGCCCGCTCACAGGCCCATCAAAAAAGGCCTGCTTCCATAACCCGTCCACTGGTTTTAGGGAATACATCGCACATTTTATCCTTATTTTAGCACATTTTAAAGTGCAACGCAATGTCTCTTACACTTTTTCCTAAATTGAAAATTGTAAAATAAATTGTAAAAAAGAGGATGAATTAGAATTTATAATTACACAATCTTTTTATGGGTCATTGTATGCCCCATGCTGCAAGGATTTGACTTTATCGCCGCCATTTGAACCTGTATTTAGAGCGATAAACGAGGATTCTACATAAAAATCCCCTTTGTGGTTACGCTATCTTCTGGAAATCGAAAGAGGAGGAATTGATGCCGCCTCTGTTTTCCAGTACCGGAAGGAGCGTTTTTATGGCAACTTTTGACGAACTTTATCAGACACTTCTGGCGGCAGCAGTGCGGCGCAACTTGCCCGAGGCGGTGCGCCAGATCCGGGCGAGCGAAGAATATGACCCCAAACAGCTTGACTGCCTGCTCAGCCCTCAAAAATATCCGATTGTCTGGAAATTGGCGGAATGCGACTGCCCGGACGGAACCCCCGCCTGCGTAGAAGCATGCGGGTTTGACGCGGCCGTTCCGGACAAAAGCGGTCACATTGCAATCGACATGACCCGCTGTACCGGCTGCACCGCCTGCGTGGAAGCCTGCCGGGGGCATAAGATTGTAGCGGGGAAGGATATTGTCGCCGCACTTGAAGCAGTCCGCAACCATCAGGGCCTGGCCTATGCGCTTGTTGCCCCGGCATTTCATGGGCAGTTTAGCCCGCAGGTCACACCCGGCAGGCTGCGCAGCGCATTCCGGCGGCTTGGTTTTGATGGTATGGTGGAGGTGGCTCTCTTTGCCGACATCCTCACCCTGAAAGAGGCATTTGAATTTGATAAAAATATACGCAGGGAAGGGGACTATCAGCTCACAAGCTGTTGCTGCCCGATCTGGATCGGGATGATCCGCAAAATTTACAGCCAGCTGATCCCGCATTTGCCCCCGTCGGTTTCCCCCATGGTTGCCTGCGGACGGGCGGTAAAGGCTCTCCACCCGGATGCGCTCACCGTTTTTATCGGACCTTGCCTTGCCAAAAAGGCCGAAGCCCGTGAACCTGACCTTGTGGGGGCGGTGGATTATGTGCTGACCTTTGAGGAAATCCGCGAGGTATTTCTGGCCGCCGGAATCGACCCATCCACCCTGCCGGATGAGGAGAAGGACCATTCCTCCCGCGCAGGCCGGATTTATGCACATGCGGGCGGAGTAGGAGAAGCGGTGAAATCAACGGTGGAACGGCTCAACCCACATCGAAAGGTTGAGGTACGGGTCCGCAGCGCGGATGGGGTTCCCTCATGCAGGCAGATGATGCAGGAGGTGCTCGACGGGACCGCCAGCGCCAACTTTTTTGAAGGGATGGGTTGTCCCGGAGGATGCGTCGGCGGGCCAAAACGGGTAATCCCAACCGAACAGGGGCGGAAAAACGTTGCAGCCTATGGAGAGGAAGCGGCTTTCCCAACCCCGATCGACAATCCCTATGTGATCGAACTGCTGCGCCGGCTGGGGATCGAGACGGTGGAAGCCCTGCTCGAAGAGAGCGAAATTTTTACCCGAAAACTGTGACCTTATGGACGTATAGAACGCAAAACCCGCTTGAAAAGCTGGTTTATATGAGGTTTCACATCCGGAAACTTTTTAAAGATTTTTTTTCAAAACCGCTTTAGTTTCCTTGGGAGCGTGCGAATATAAAGAGTAGAGACCTGTGACAAAAAGTATAGTTTTTGTCACAGGTCTCTCTTTTTGTTTTTTCT
>NZ_QZEG01000150.1:0-2074 GCF_009917605.1 Anaerotruncus sp. 1XD42-93
TGCCGCTTCTTTCGCTGCTGCTGTCCAAATACGTTGTATTGCTATTTGGCTCCTTCTTTATTGACGACACCGTCTAGCCTATGGGACAAATTGTCCCAAACCTCTGGACGCCGTGACTATATGTGCGCCCGCACTCATTCATTTTTTGGGGTCGTTCTTTTCTCAAAATCGAAATGGGCGGGAAATCCATTTTAGGGCTTTCCCGTCTTGATTACCCATCAGCAAAGACGGGCGAGGCTGTCAACGGCGGCGCTGAAGGCGCCGTTCGTCTTGTGACCGTTGATTGGCTCGACTGGCTTTGCTACTCTCGGCTGTTAGCTATTCAATTCCATGTATAAAAGCGGATATGGATTGCCTTGCTCATCGCAATCTGTTCTTTTATAAACCTCAAATCCCATGTGTTCATAGAACCCTTTTGCAAGAGGATTTTGCTCATTAACAGCTAAATCATTAACCGAATATTTTTCTATTCCGTATTTAAGCAATTCCTTACCTAACCCTTTTCCCCTTTCCTCGTGAGAAATAAAGAGCATTTCAAGATGTTGCCCTACGATCCCCATAAAGCCAACAGGAATTTGATTTTCGTTTTCTATTATCGCTAAAGAAGGTATTTCCTTTAATGCTTGCGGTACATATTCCTTAATGCTTTCTATTTCGTCCGCTGATAGAAAAAGGTGCGTTGCCCTGACAAAACTCTCCCAAACTACCAGTAGTTGTTTTATCAACGAAGTGGGTCTATCTTTTACCTCTATAATTTTCAAATCCCTATCCTCCATATGATAGTTATTCATAAAACAGTATCAACTAACAAACTGAAATAGGGTAACTGCCATACAGGGTGCAGAAAAAGATGAACCGCCCCCTGTCAAGTAGACAGATAACCACACTTTACAACACTTTACACACAATATCTAAGTTTTAAAACAGACTCCAGGGTAAGAAAGCGGCACTTCGACGTCCCGGCTTTGTCTCCTGCTGAACCGTGAACCTGTACTATCACACAAAAATGGCTACGATACCCCCTAATGTTTGATCTCTTCGCTTGAGGAATAAACGATACAACGGCTATGATATTTACATAGAAGAACATTTTGAAAGCGTCGTTTCCATCTTTGCAGCGTATTCGCTGCTGGTTGAGTTCGCTCCACCAAACAGCCAAAATCCGAACCTAATAGGTTCGGATTTTGTACTTTCAACCCTGCTAGATAGACACCTTGCCCGTGATTGGTCTGGTAGATGGGGTATTCGTTAACTATCTTGATGAAAAAAATTAAAAACAGGCTGTTGCTTGAGAGGGCATCTTTCTGGTAGCCTGTTTTTTTGCGCCGCAACGCTCTCTTTTTATCGAAATCTGTTTGAAAGAATAGGAAAGAGGGCGCCCTGCGGAATCCCACAGAGCGCCCTAAATAACAGCTTATTCTTTTTTTGCAAGCTCTTTCTTGACTGCCTCGGTCAGCAGCGGCAGGATTTTATGTACATCCCCGACGACGCCGAAATCCGCAACCTCAAAGATCGGAGCGCCCGGGTCCTTGTTGATCGCAATGATGATCTCCGAGTCCTCCATGCCCGCCAGATGCTGGATTGCGCCCGAGATACCGCACGCGATATACAGATTCGGGCGGACCGTCTTACCGGTCTGGCCGACCTGGCGGTCTTTCTCGACCCAGCCCGCATCTACGCAGGCACGCGATGACGAGATCGTTCCGCCCAGAACCTCAGCGAGGTCCTCCAGCAGCTTGAAATTCTCCGGACCGCCCATGCCGCGTCCGCCAGACACCAGAATCTTTGCATCCTGAATGTCCATCTTGCCGGCAGTTTTCTTGACAATCTCGAGGATTTCCACATTCTTATGGGATGCAAGGTCTGCAACCTCGAATTTCTCGATCTGCGCCTGCACACCCTCTTTGACCTCGCCCTTCTGCATGACGCCCGGACGGACGGTCGCCATCTGCGGGCGGTGGTCCGGACAGAGGATCGTTGCCATGATGTTGCCGCCGAATGCCGGACGGGTCATCATCAGGTTTTTGCTCTCCGGGTCGATCTCCAGCTTGGTGCAGTCCGCGGTCAGGCCGGT
>NZ_QZEG01000151.1:0-2042 GCF_009917605.1 Anaerotruncus sp. 1XD42-93
TGCCGCTTCTTTCGCTGCTGCTGTCCAAATACGTTGTATTGCTATTTGGCTCCTTCTTTATTGACGACACCGTCTAGAAAAAAAGAAGTTAAAAATAAAGTCCGGTTCGGGCCCGTAAAGCTCTTGCTTTTCGTCCCGCCGCTGGTACAATTAACTTAAAGAGCTTTTGTACCTTGAAAAAATGCTGCAATTTTGCAGCACATATTGCGGTGAAACCGGCTGCCCATGAGGGAGGGGAGCTTTATGAATGGTGTTTTATCCTGTCCAAAGGTCCTGAAGGTGAAGGATGTCCAGAGCATTCTCCAGATCGGCCAGGTAGCGGCCTACCGCCTCATCCACAGCGGGGAGTTCCCCGTCATTCGGGTGGGGCGCAGCTATCGGATACCAGAGGAGGAATTTTACCTCTGGATGCGGACAAACTTCGGGCCTGTATCCTACCCAGGCTCCGCACCCATCCCCATAGCGGCCGGAAAGCGTTCAACTGCTGTTGTTGACGATTCTTGTATCCTTATAAAGCTGAAAACAGGAGGAGTTACCAATGGCAGAAAGTAAAAGCTACAAACCTTCGTCCAAATACGCCAAGATCTTTGAGGGCGGTACTCTCTATCTCCGCAAGGACGGATACCTGATCTTCCAAAAATATGAGACCGATGAGAACGACAAGTACCGGCGGGTGATCTTCACCGGCAAGACCGAGGAACAGGTTGTCAAAAAGTACAAGGAGTTTGTCAAACGGGCCAAAGAGATCCGGGGACAGCGGCAGCAGGAAGCCTACCGGATGCTCACAAATGCGACCCACGGCCTAAAGCCCCCGGCGGGGATCGACATAGACATCTCCCTCTCTGACTGGGTGTTATACTTCATCCAGACCTACAAGACTCCGCCCTCGGTGAAGCGGACCACCTATTCTTCCTATATGCAGACCTACCAGACCCAGATCCTGCCCTTTTTTGGCAAAACGCCGCTGAACGCCGTGACCGACGCCGATATGCAGACTTATCTCAACTACCTGCAAACCAATGGGCGGCTGGATAAGAAGGGAGGACTTTCTCCCAAGAGCATCTACAACATCTTCGTGGTGCTGAATGCGGCTATGGAAAAGGCGAGAGGGAAAATCATTATTGAGAATCCCGCCGCTGACCTCCGGCTCCCGGAGATACAGCCCACCGAACGCCGTGTGCTGACGGTGGAGGAGATGGAGATCTTCATCAAGGAAATATTCTCCGAGCGGCTGCGGGTGGCCATGCTTCTTTCCCTTTTTACCGGGGCAAGGATGGGAGAGGTCTTAGCGCTGGGGTGGGGCGACCTCAATGCAAAAAAGCGGACCATTCGCATCAACAAGGACCTGGAACGGGTACAGCTTTTTGACGACCCGTCCGGCAAGAAAACGGAACTGATACTCCAGGAGACCCCCAAGAGCAAGACCAGCAACCGGGAAACGCCGGTCTATGAAAATATCTGGCGGCTGCTCATGTTCCATCGGCAGGTCCGGCTCCACGAGGGACATCCCAATCCTCAAAATCTCATCTTCCCCTCCAAGCGGGGGACCTATACCGACCCCCGAACCTACCAGAAACGGGTCCAGGCGGTCTGCAAACGATGCGAGCTGCAAGGGGTCAATGTCCACGCCCTCCGGCACACCTTTGCCACCAGACTGATGGAGCAGAATGTCCCTATCCGCATCATCCAAAATCTGATGGGACATTCCTCCATCACTACTACCGAAAGATATTCTCATGTGCTGGATGATGAAAAGCGGAAGGCCATCGACCGGATGAGCGGTTATCTTCCGGGGGAGGCTGCCCAGGAAAAAGCGCCCTCCGAGTGAGGCAAGAAAAAACGGCAAAAAATTTCGGGCTGCAACAAAACTGCAACAACCCGTAATCCAATAAAAACCGCCTCAATTTTATTCCGTTTTGCTGCGCTTCTTCCTAGGGTCTGTTCACACAAACGAAGATATGCTATAATAAGGGAATGGAACTGAAGAAAGAACAATACGAACAAATCGCAGAGTGCTTTCCGAAACAGCGGAAACCAGCAAA
>NZ_QZEG01000152.1:0-2012 GCF_009917605.1 Anaerotruncus sp. 1XD42-93
TTCTCGGAGGACATCAAGAAATGTCTGGACAGCGGCATGAATGCGCATGTGGCCAAGCCGATTGACGTTGACGAAGTAGCATATCTGTTGAAAAAGTACATGAAACATAGTCAAAGCACGTAGAGCCTGAACTCTCGCTGTGACTCGTAGTGCGGCAGCCAACAAAACCGAGAAAAAGGTTGCCGTCGAAATCGACTAGAAAGAAGGGGGAGCAGGTAGCTCCTCCTTTTTGCTTTTTGGACTATACGGATTGGAAAGGAAAGGTTCCTGATGAGAAAACGTATGGCAATTGTTTTGCTCATTCTGATCATTCTATGCGGCTGCGGCGCTCATGAAATCCCACCTTCGGAACCAGTCAAGCCGGAAAGCGTCTCCGGGCTTGTTTGGAACAGTTTTCGGGATATGAGTGGTGAATCCGTTGTTTTTGATCATATGAAAAGGATAACCCTGAACTACGCCTTGGGTTGGAATCTGGATCAGGAGGGGTATATAAAACTGGAGCCGGGAACCGTGTTCGGGAATTATACAGTGACAGCAGCCAGTGCGGGTTATTTTATTCAACGTGATAGCGACGATAGGCTTAGCCTGGTATGCGACCAGACTAGCTATTTGGTGGAGTGTCAGGAAAGCATTCCCGGCATACTCCAGATCGCTGATGATACCGTCCGGTTCTTCCCCTATGAGGATCCGGGAAACAACCTTCTTTTTATACATTATAGGCAAAGCAATGATGCAGAAATATTTGCCGAAAGCAGTATCGTTTCCACAGGTAACGGCGATACGATCCGGATACAGCCTGTTGGCATTTCTTTGGCGGGCGATAACAGCGTGATTGAGGAAAGCATTATAACCGAATTGCTTCCTTTCGATAATGAAGCATCCCTGCGCTGGTATGATGTCAATATCCGGTTTAATGAAATCCAGCTCCTTGGATTTTGCGATGGTGAAGGGATCGAGGTATTCAGAACCAATGTCATCGGATGCATCTACGATGCGGATTTCATCACGATTAACAGACAACTTCAGCCAACGGAGGTTATCAGGCCAGAGTTTATGTACAGGTTTTAAAATTTATATACGGGTTTTGGGGGAGCGGCTTTTAACCGGATATATTACATCTGGAAATACAAATCAATAGCTTCTCTAAACTGAGGAGTGACCGTTCGCGCATTTTATAACCGAGGGACTTCACTCTCTCACCCTATCAGAATCTGCACCGTCGCTGATGGTCAAACGATTTGCTTCCCCACAGACGAATAGTCCACTCTCTCTAAAAGGCCTCTTTCTCTTATCATGCTGGAGCGTCTCCTTGACCTTTACCATATTTCTGCCCCCTTTTTGAAAATTGATTTCCGCATTTCTGAACCAGAAGAGATTGCATGGATGATACTGGAAAGTTGTATCCCGCTCTGGGCATCTGTCGTGCTGTCAGCACGGAGAATTTCAGATTATAAAACAGGACGCTCTACGGGGTTCCCGCAGAGCGTCCTGAAAATGAGTCTTACTCTTTTTTTGCAAGCTCTTTCTTGACTGCCTCGGTCAGCAACGGCAGGATCTTATGTACATCCCCGACGACGCCGAAGTCCGCGACCTCGAAGATCGGCGCACCCGGATCCTTATTGATCGCAATGATGATCTCCGAATCCTCCATGCCCGCCAGATGCTGGATTGCGCCCGAGATGCCGCACGCGATATACAGGTTCGGACGGACCGTCTTACCGGTCTGGCCGACCTGACGGTCTTTGATGTGCCGTTGCTTTTGATTTCTGCTTACGACTGGAGCGAGATCGAGGAAAATGCCCGGGGAGCAGGGATCAGTGGTTTCATCTCCAAGCCGCTCTTTAAATCTACGCTGTTTTATGGGCTCAAGAAGTTTATTGACCCTCTGTGGCAGGCACAGGAGGACACCTTGGAGAGCAGCGAACATTTCAGTGGCAGACATATTCTGTTGGCCGAGGACAACGATCTCAACTGGGAGATTGCGGAGGAGTTGCTTTCTGACCTTGGCCTGG
>NZ_QZEG01000153.1:0-1956 GCF_009917605.1 Anaerotruncus sp. 1XD42-93
TCCAAGGGCCTCTGAGGTCTTGAAATCTCTCAGTTTTTTCACCAAAAATCTTTTTTGACCTCTTTTTCTGGTGCCGGTGGTGGGACTCGAACCCACATGCCATTGCTGACAACAGATTTTGAGTCTGTCTCGTATGCCAATTTCGACACACCGGCAAATATTAAGCTTTCTTGAGTCTTTCCGCCAAAAATGACTGACCGGCTTTCGTCCCAGCGATGAAATGTTAGGGAAATCGCATAAACAAGCTGTTTGAGAAGGAATGCTCATCCACAAGTACAGATGATTTTGAGTCAAGTGCATATGCCAATTTCATCATGCCAACAAATATTAAAACTTTTGAGTCCCTATACCTAAATAAAAAACATTCACAACAATTTCTAAGGCAAAATGTTCTACTTTAATAAAACAAAAAATATGGTAAGGGTAAGTTTGTATAACCAATAATTAATGAAAGTAAGATAGAACAGCTTCGACCTTTCACCATTTGCTACAAAAAACTAACCGCTCTCTGCCTCATTTATTCACTCTTACGGCTTGCTTGAAAACAAAAAGGGTAAACTTCCCCACAATTATAAAAATTAAGGGAAAAAATGTAGGAACACTCTATGTATCCCACATATTTTTAATACAAAAGGCACGAATTTAATAGAAAAAACACTGATATCAATTTTTTAAACATCTTCTAGGAACACATCTTTCAAAACTTTTTTATAATTATAACAAAATTATTAGTGAAATGCAATACTGATTAGAAAATTTTGTGTGGTTGAAAAATGTAAAATTAAATGCAAAGAGGACTTTAGCGAAAAGTCCCTCTTTCGCAATCTTTTTTATCTACCGTCCGGCGCATGAATGTTACATACAGCCCCTAGCCGATGCCCGCGCCGGGCAGTTTATCGAACAAACCATGCTGGAGGTGATAATACCATGATTGGCTATGTCTGTTCACGCAACAAGCGTGGCAGGCTCACAGCAGGTGAAAGCTATGATGGGCGAATTGTTTATCCGGATGGTACCCTGCATTTCTTCTGGTATTCCTCGCACTGTTCCTGTAGGTTTCCCCGGTTCCCGCTTCGGCGGCGGAATTCATCAAGGTTAGCCCGGCCACAACAATTGAAGCTGGGCCAGACTGGGAATGGATGTATGAAACCTTGAAAGATTCCGGAAATGCCCAGATCGTAGCTCTAACCGATCAGCAGGCCGACGATCTCACAGCCCTGCGGCATAACTCGGACATCTTCCTGTACGGGGTGTTTCCGGTAACTGCAAGCCTGCTTCTGCTGATCTGGTTTGTGCGCTGGTTCTACCATACGTTTATCGAAGGAGGGTTGTAAGCATGTCGTCTTCTTTCCTTGATGAACCCTGCATTTTATGTGGCTGGTATGATTCCGATTTCGGGTGCACCTGTAGTCCTCTGGACAGATGGTATCAGCGCCCATTAAAGCCGGAACCGGATTGGGAGACCATTTTTAAAGAAGATGGTGAAGGGGGTGAATAGTAATTCGGTATACACAGGTCTTTGTAGATTTCGGCGTCCCTCCCGCGATCATCACGCCGGAGGACATGGCCCCACTTCTGGAGGGCATTATCGCTAATATCGGCGTTTTGCTTCCAGTTATTTTGGGGATGGCAGCAGTATTCTTCGGGATTAAGATTATCCCAAGTCTGATTTCCAGGTTTCCCCGCTTCTGACTGTTCCCGCAACTGCGGTGACAAATAATATTTTCAGGGGGGTGTATTATGAATCTGCCGACCATTGCCATTACAGAGGAGATGCTTGAGCCGCCGGTTCAGGGCGTGATCGCCAATGTATCGGCCGCACTCCCTGTTGGACTTGCCCTCATGGCGGTATTCCTCGCTTGTGTCCCTAAAGTCAAGAAATAGCAATCCAAACAAAAACAGCGACAAAATGAACAAGGGAAAGGAAAGATTTAGCAGTTTTCTCATAACGAGTAG
>NZ_QZEG01000154.1:0-1942 GCF_009917605.1 Anaerotruncus sp. 1XD42-93
AGGGCGAAAAAGAGCCCGGAAAGGGAGTCAGGAAATGAAAGGAGCACAGTGGATGGATATCCGAAGCGACAGACAGAAAGGGCTGAGCTATGTGGAGCTGGGCCGGAAGTACCACATGGACCCGCGGACGGCAAAGCGGTACGCGGAATCGCCGCAGAAGCCGGAGTACACATTGAGCGAACCGAAGCCCACGAAGATGGACCCGTACAAACAGATCGTGGACGAATGGCTGGAGGAGGCGCCGTACTCGGCGCTGCGGATCCTGGAGAAGCTGCGGGAGATAGGATTCAACGGAGGCTACAGCATCGTCAAGGCGTATGTGAGCAGCCGGAAGATGGACTTGAATGAGAAAGCAACGGTGCGATTTGAGACGATGCCCGGGAAACAGGGACAGATGGACTGGGGATTCTTCGAGGATCAGCTGGTGTACGAGGACGGGAAGTGGAAGAAGCTGTACTGCTTTCTCATGATTCTGGGATATTCGCGGATGCGGTACATCGAATTTGTAACGGATATGAGCACAAACACACTGATTCGGTGCCATCAAAACGCATTCCGGTACTTTGGCGGATACCCAGAGGAAATCCTGTACGACAACATGAAGCAGGTGGTCATCAAGCGGCTGCTGAAGCAGGAGGACTCCACGCTGAACCGGCAGTTTGAGGACTTCGCGGGATTCTACGGATTCAAACCCATTCTGTGCCGGCCGTACCGAGGTCAGACCAAGGGGAAAGTGGAGCGGACGGTGCAGTTTGTGCGAGATAATTTCATGGTGGGGATCAAGTACAACAGCCTGGCAGATTTGAATGGACAAGCCTTGGCTTGGTGTAATAAGGTCAATGGCAAAGTTCATGCCACCACGAACGAGGTTCCTTTTGAGCGGCTGAAAAAGGAGGGGTTGAGCCCCCTCTCCAGAGAGTACATCATCGACAGAATCAACCTCAGGCGGGTACAAAAAGACTGCCTCATCTCCTATGCCGGAAATCAGTACTCCGTGCCCGCAGAGTACGTCGGCAAAGATGTGGCAGTCGTGGCCCTCGACAGTATGTTAGCAGCCTACTATGAGGGGAAGCAGATCGCTCTGCACCGAATATCGCACCAAAGGAAGGACATGGTTGTCAATCCTCAGCATTATAGAAGGCTTACACTGAAACAGACAATGGATGCAGAAAATGTTCTGCTGGAACAGGGTAAAGTAATAGATTTTCCCTTGAAACCCTCCGATTTGTCCAGATATGACGAGGTGCTGTATGACTGAATTTACCATGGACAGGCTGAGGGAAAACCTGGAAGCCCTTAAAATGAAAAACACCCTGGAGATTCTGGACAACTACCTGGAACGGGCCGTGGCGGACAAGCTCAACATTGTGGAGGTTTTGGATCACATTTTCTCAGAAGAAGCCAAATCCAAGCGGAGACGGGCCTATGAGAAGCAGATCCAGATGTCTGGCTTCCCCATTAAGAAAACCCTGGACGACTTTGATTTTTCCTTCCAACCCTCCATCGACAAGCGCCAAATCGACGAACTGGCCACCATGCGCTTCCTGGAAAATGCGGAGAATGTGGTGTTCCTCGGACCTCCAGGTGTGGGCAAGACCCATCTGGCATCCGCCCTGGGCCTGGTGGCAGCACAGCATCGTTTCTCCACCTACTACATCAACTGCCATCAGCTCATTGAACAGCTCAAGAAGGCCCACTTTGAGAACCGTCTGCCGGATAAGCTCAAGGTTCTGTCCAAGTACAGGATGCTCATCATCGACGAAATCGGCTACCTCCCCATGGACATCCAGGGTGCAAACCTGTTCTTCCAGCTCATTGCCAGACGGTATGAGAAAACGTCCACCGTTTTTACCTCCAACAAGACCTTCTCCCAGTGGAACGAGGTCTTTGCCGACGTCACCATCGCCTCCGCCATCCTGGACCGTGTCCTGCATCACTGCAC
>NZ_QZEG01000155.1:0-1934 GCF_009917605.1 Anaerotruncus sp. 1XD42-93
TGTCGCTTCGGATATCCATCCACTGTGCTCCTTTCATTTCCTGACTCCCTTTCCGGGCTCTTTTTCGCCCTCTTGGGAGTCTATCTTTTTTTCGCCTCCTCCGCCACAAAACTACATTTTTTCCTCGGCGTTTTCTTTCATTTTATTACTGGCGCTGACAGTGGGTGAAGCAAGGCCCTGGGGAGCCTTGGTGTGGCCGCAAAGTTCATTTTATTACCACCTCATAAGCGATTCGGTCGCGGATGTGTGCGCCTGATTCATATAGCGTAGTGTGCTGCGTCTTGCGGGTGGAATCGGACTTCGGCGCGACCTTGTTCTGATCAATGAAGCCCTGCACCAGCTGAGCGGCCTGGGCCCCGATGGACTCTGTGGCGGCGGTGGGAGTGATGGTCCCCTCCAACATCTTTACCATTGCCCCGGTCACGATGCTGCCCAGTTCATCCTGCTGCGCGTCAAAGCTCGCCCGGATAAAGGAGCGTTCCGGGAGGGTAACGCTTTTCACCAGCAGATACATTGCCTCGCTCTCGGTCTTGCCGCCGCGTTTCTTCTTGTCCCGAACCATGAGGAGCCTGCCGCCCTCCGCGTTGACAAAGCGCAGGTCGTTGAAGGCTCTGGGAGAACCTGCGGCCTGCGCCTCCTTGGTCAGGGGGATGGCGAGGTACCTTCCCTTCTTGGGCTTGATGGTGGCGCCATACTCGTGGGCGTGGGCGATAGCCATAATATCAGAGTCTGCCTTTCCGCCGATGATGCCCACCAGGATTTTCTTCTGCTCCATCTCCTGACACACGGCTTTCATGCGGTTGAAGTCTTCCAAAAGCTGTTCTATCCCAGCCATTTCAATACCTCCTGTACAGGTTGACGAGCTGAAGCCAGGCTTCCGGCGTGGACTTATCGAAGGTCCAGCTCACATCCGAAATGGAGAAGGATTTCAGCCCCTGGGAACCGTTCTGCATATTCGCATACGCCTGGGACACCATGTCCCAGACAAGCCCCTCCAGATCTGCGGGAAGCGTCTGGGGCTCTTCCTCCGTGGCATCCTTCGGAAGCACATAGCCCGCCGTATAGCGCACTTCAATGTTCCGCTTGGATTCGATGATGTCATTGGCGAGGCCCCGGCGGTAGCCGGCCCTCAGCCAGCCGTCGTCCCGGTAGATAACGCCGATGTTGGCGGTCTGCCTATAGTCATAGAGCGCAGGAGGGACAAGTCTCCCGGCCTCTTTGACATAGTCAACGCTGACGATTGGGTACTTCAACGTGACCAGCTCCTGCTGGCCGTCGGCGTCGTAGAACTCCCGATAGGTGCTTTTGCCGAGGGGCCTGCCCACCTGCCGTTCCACCCAGGATGACGCCTTGTTGATCAGCAGCTCAATGAGGGCGCAGGTGCGCTCGTCGATCTCGTCATCGAGGTCCAGCATGAGCTTCATCCTGTCCAGCGTGGTGAGCGCGTTATTCGCAAGCATACAAACCTCCTGTCAGCATAGGGGCGGCAGGTTACCCCACTGCCCCTTGGCCCTCTATTCGGCGTTCTCGGGCCGTTCCTTGCCGTCGCAGTCGCCTCCGGGGATAGGAGGCGCACCCTTGCCTTCCTCCTTGCCAGGGGGCGCGCCAGGCGGCTTTCCGGCCTTCTTTTCCTTACCGGGGGCAGCCGCCTTATTTGCGGACGGCCTCATGCGGTCGCTGTAGTATCTCGGCATCTTGGTTCCTCCTCACACCGGCTGGACGGAACTGTCGCCCAGCACGACCGCAAGAGAGTCAGGACCCTCCACGGTCAGCTTGACGAACTGCTTCAGCCCCAGCAGGTCCACCTCAACGTTCACCACGCCGGTGGTGTCCACGGGGCTCTCCTCGTCTTCAGCGTCCACGGGCTCCTTGAAGGTGAACTTACCGCCCTCGGTCTGCTGATCAGGGAACACCCGCTCGTCAGTCACGGGCAC
>NZ_QZEG01000156.1:0-1926 GCF_009917605.1 Anaerotruncus sp. 1XD42-93
TTTCCCGCGCTATCTTACGGGGTTGTGCCTTAGTCAACTCCTTATTACACCCTATCTGGGCGCAACATGTCGTACCCGGCGCGGACGGCTTTTTTCTGCTCCTCCACTTTCATCTTGTCAATGTCCGAGATTTTCCCCTTGATGGTCTTTATCGCCTTTAACTGGTCAACGGTCTGGATGTGCATGGTGACGGTGAGCTCCGCGTCCAGCTCCAGAATTTCCCGCAAAAGGCGGTCAGAAAGCTCGGACGCCAAAATCTGAAGATAGGACGCCGCGCCCCAAAAGCCGCCCACCCGGAAGAACCGGGAGCCCCTAAAGTCAAAGCCCCCGCTGGGGGTGATGAAGTCCTTTGTCCCCATCCCCGTTCTGGAAATATCCGCCCACGAAAAGCGGAACGGCTCCCGCCGCCCGGGGTGCATCTGCCCATGCAGGAGGGCCAGCCGCTCCCGCCCGTCCAGAGGGGACGAGGGCACGCCCAGCCGGTGGAGGTTGCCCATCACGTCCGCCTCCACCCGGTCAAGCCGGGGCCGGGCGGCGGCGTACAAAAAATCTATATGGTGTTGTTAAGAGAACCGTCCCGGCGGGACAGGTCAGGCAGTGACCTGTTCCACCTCCGGGATGGGTTTGAGATTAAAATGAATTTCGATAGAAATGTGTCTTGTTTTATTTTCGTCAATGCGCTCATGCACGACGATTTCTTTGATTAAGCGGTTGAGGGTGGCTGCGTCCAGCTCTGTGATGTTGGCGTATTCCTGAATGGCTTCCACCCATTGTTTTGCGTCATTGGCAAGCTGGACTTCATCGGACAGCCGCTTCCTGCCCTCGGACACTTTTGTTTTAAGCTCCGTCTGCTCGGTCTGTGTCCTTTCCAGCATGGTGTTGAAGTTCTGCTCACTGATACGCCCTGCAATCATATCCTCATAAAGCCGCATTACCATTTTGTCCAGAACCTCAATCCGTTCCTCGTCCCTTGTAAGGGAGCGTTCCATTGCTTCCCGCTGTTCCCGCTGCTCGGCTTCACAGGTATTGGTCAGGCGGTCGGCAACCGCTTCCCCGTCCATCAGGGCAGCTCTGGCACATTCCCGTATTTTCCGCAGCACATGGCTGTAAAGGGTGTCATAATCAATCCGGTGCTGGGTGCAGTGGTTCTTTCCAAAGGCATTGTAGGTTTTGCAGGAGTATATCCGCTGGGGATGTTTTGCGTTTGTGTAGCGTATCGTCAGCGACTTCCCACACTCGCCGCATTTTAGCAGTCCGGCAAACAGGCTGATTTCATTGGTCTGCCCCGGACGCTGGCGGGATTTCAGCTTGTTCTGCACAATGTCAAAACTCATGCGGTCAATCAGCGGTTCATGCTGTCCCTCCACCACAATCCAGTCCTCCGGCTTCTTTTCCCCAATCGTGCCGATTTTGAAGCGGTAGTCTTTTTTCTGGGAAGCAATCGCCCCGGTGTAGACGGGATTCATCAAAAGGTCTTTGATAACGGAGAAGTCCCACATATACCGCCCGTTTTCCGGGTCTTTCTTTTCCCATTTGGTGCGGGTATTGCGAAGCCCCCGTTCCCGGTTCCACCATGTGGGGCAGGGGATTTTTTCTTCCTCCAGCCGTCTGCGGATATAGTTCGGACCATGACCGTTCAGGGCATATCCGAAAATCAGCCGCACAATCGGGGCGGTTTCCTCGTCAATGAGCAGATGGTTTTTGTCCTCCGGGTCTTTCCGATACCCAAACGGGGCAAGACACCCGGTAAACTGTCCTTTCTGCGCTTTCAGAAGATAAGAGGAATGGACTTTCTTGGAAATATCCTTGCTGTACATCTCGTTGAACACAGGTTATTGGGGAAAGGGAAAGCAAACAGGCAAAAATCCAGTATTCATGCGGGTTTGCGGCGAGATGGCTCTCAAAAGCTAACCTCACAAAAGACAG
>NZ_QZEG01000157.1:0-1919 GCF_009917605.1 Anaerotruncus sp. 1XD42-93
CGCCGTATCAAGCGATTTCGTCGCATTTTTACCCGCTATGACAAACTGGATATTATCTTTTTGGCTTTTGTTTTTTTTGCTCTCATTGTCGATGTGCTTATGTGAACACTACCTAGGTCGTGTCCCTAAAGTAGAAAATATGATAAAATAAAGGATATGAAAAGACGGCATAGTGTAACAAATGAAGAATGGGCAAGGATAGAGCCACTATTACTAAAACAGGGAAAAATGGGCCGACCGAGAAAAGACGCTCGGGAACTGGTAGATGCGATGCTATGGATTTTCAAAACGGGAGCCCCATGGAGGGACCTTCCAGAATATTATGGTCCATGGAAAACTGTTTACAACAATTTCCTGCGTTGGCGGGACGCTGGAGTGTGGGAAAATATCCTCAAGAATCTGAATCCCGATTCAGATTCACCGTGGCAAATCATGGTGGATTCGACCAGTGTAAAAGCGCATCAGCACAGTGCTGGTGCAAAAAAGGGGCAGATAACGATCAGGCTATTGGTCGATCCAGGGGAGGATTGACAACAAAAGTACACGCAGCGGTAGATGAAAAAGGGCGACCTGTCAAGCTATTATTGTCAAGGGGCAATTTGAATGATATTACTTTGGCTCCAAGGCTTGTAGATGGTTTTACATTAGATAGCGTCTACACGGGTTAAGCGCGTATAGCAGCCCAAATAGCGATACAACGAACATGTATCGCGGCGATAAAAGCATCGGAGGTCTTGGCATAGCGGGTGGCAATGCCTCTCCAGCGTTTCAAAGACAGAAAGCAGTTTTCTACCAGGTGACGCAGTTTATAGAGATATTTATCATAGCCGCGCTGTTCTTTACGATTCTTTTTCGGTGGAATCACAGGTTCCATCCCCGCTGAAACCGCATAGGACAGAATATCATTTGTGTCATAACCCCGGTCTGCCAACAGGGTTCCTGCTGAAATGCCTTCTACCAGGTGGACAGCTTCTTTACAATCCGCTCGGGTACCTTCTGTAATAAGGATTCGGACCGGCATACCATGCGCATCCACGGCCAGATGTATTTTGGTGTTAAGCCCCATTTTGTCTTGGACATATCCTGATTGCCGCCTTTTGCTCCCGCTGCGTGGGGATGTACCTTGATGTGGCTGGCGTCGATCATCAGCCATTCATAATCTGGCTCATCGATCAGAATTTCCAAGAGTTTTTCCCAAACACCTTTTCTGCGCCAACGGATGAACCTCTGATGAACACTGCCCCACTTCCCGTAATCGGGAGGCAGGTCACGCCAGGGCGCCCCGGTTCGCAGTACCCAAAACACCGCATTGATAAAACGGCGGTTATCCTGAGCAATCCCGCCCCACTGGCCTCGTTGTCCCGGCAAATGTGGTTCAAGCAACTCCCATACTTTATCGTTTATGTCGTGTCTATGATAGGATGCATCCATCTTTCTGCCCCCGGTCTTTTAAGATAGTTCCATTCTATCACAATCCCCGCCTCTTGTGTAGACGCTATCTAGCAAAGTGCTTTGTTTTGAAAGATAAGGGATATGGCAGCAGTGATTTTGTGCAGTTGATTGAAGATTCTGGAGGAAGCGCTGTGATACCTCCCCGCTCCAATGCTCGTAATCCTCGTGAATATGACAAGGGAATGTACAAGCGCAGAAATTTAGTAGAGCGCTTTTTCAACCGCATGAAGCAGTTTCGGCGCTTTGCTACTCGTTATGAGAAAACTGCTAAATCTTTCCTTTCCCTTGTTCATTTTGTCGCTATTTTTGTTTGGATTGCTATTTCTTGACTTTAGGGACACAACCTAGCGACTTGACAGATGAGTAGTGGGAGGAGATCGCCCCACTATATGCCGGGATGCGCAACTGCACGTGGAGCAAGAGGGAATTGACGGATGCTGTGCTGTATTTGGTAGATTCGGGGTGCA
>NZ_QZEG01000158.1:0-1899 GCF_009917605.1 Anaerotruncus sp. 1XD42-93
TTGACGTAGCCTTATAATCATAATCCTTTTGCGCAATGTCCGCACTGTAGGCCCCTACCATCCTCCAATCGGTTTCCATGCGCTCATAGTGTCCCCGCTTCAATTCCCGGTAGATCGTACTGAGTGAGCAGCCGATTTCCTTTGCGATATAGGCAGGAGATTTCCCAGCTTTCCGATATGCTTCGATTTTGATTCTATCCGTATAGACCAGATGCCGGAATTTCCCCTTTGTCCCCACTGTCGTTCACCCTTCGCTGTTCGCCATACGTGTTTTACAATACCGTCCTTAGATTGCACCCGGAGATGCCGGTCAGCTTTTGTGCCATAGGCTCCACGGAAAGTAAATAGCTTTCGCAGGTTACAAACAGTTACAAATCACTCGCAGAGTATACCACAATCCACCGTAAAGGCCGATTTGTAACCATTTGTAACCTACGGTCTATTGACTGTCCGCTGCGCCTATGCCCTCCTTGCAAGCAAGGAGGGGGCAAGCCCCCACACCCCCCGCAAAGCGGGGCACTCCCAGCCATGCCGGTAACCTAGCGGGAAACCTATTTGCCATCCTGCATGTCCTGCTGAATTAAGTCTAACAGATAGGCACGTACACTGAGACCCTTCTCTTGAGCGCGTTTTTTAATCTGGTCAGCCTGCTCGAATTTTACTCGAAAACGAATTTCCTGCAAATTTTCTTTGATATATTTTGCTGTAGCACGCTTTTGCGCTTCCGACGCTGGCATAAGCGATCACCGCCTTTCACAGCAATTATAACACAGAATCGACAAAAAACGCAATGCAAAAAACCTACATATAAAGCGCTCTATATTTATGCAATATGCGAATTGATATAAGGCGCTCAATATAGTATAATAGAGACAGATAAAGAAACCGCCCTCCAAAAAGAAAGGCGGTGAGAATATGCAAAGTAAACGGCTTCGCGATCTGTTACATTTCGTTGTAACGCATCCCGGCAACCGCTACTTCTGCAAATACCATGCTGGAACATGGTATCTGCGGGTAGTGGGATAAGAGCCACAACCTAATTCCTCAGCAAAAAGGCGGTTTCTTTATCCTCTATTAAGATAACATATCACACAAAATTTGTCAATCACCTGTCCTATCGGGTATATAGAAAATGGAGGTTAGCATAATGACAAACACAACCATAATAGTAAACGCCGCTCTGGATGCTGGTATTTTCACAGAGGAGCAAATTAAACAGTATTTAGAAAGCATTGGGGAGCTTCCTTTACATACTTTCAATGGCTGGAAAGAAAGAGGGTTTGTTGTTCGTAAAGGACAGAAAGCCGCTTTAAAATGTGACATCTGGAAATACAGCAAGAAAACAGAAACCGTACCAGCCAAAACACCAGAAGGCAAAGAAACGGAACAGGAAATAGACATCAACCATTATTATAAAAAACTGTCCCACTTTTTCACCGTCGCACAAGTAGAGCCGGTACAGGCATAAACAATATTTTGAGGAGGTCACACAATATAAAAAAGAAAGCCGCTTGCATAAGCGGCTTTTTTTTACCCTCTATCATCATAAAGATTTACCCAGTATTCAGGCATCTTGTCCCAAAGCTGGTGACGTACCTCAAATTCTGCGGTTACTTCGGTTTCTACGGCCCAGCCGGTTACACCGTTAATTTGTTTTGGCCGGATGCGTTTTTCTAACCGTTCAAGATGTTGTGTTCTGTAATTATACCGGTAGTCTCTTCGATCGGTAGAATAGATTTTGCTATAAGCAGGCGTTTGCATCTGGAAACCTCCTTATGATTCACCGCGATCTTTGCGCGGGGAAAACGGGATTTTTGCCATGCGTTCAATCTTCTCAAACGTGTCGTAGCAGGCGCGCAGGCCGTCAGATTGGACAAAACTGGACTTGCGCAGGGGCTT
>NZ_QZEG01000159.1:0-1831 GCF_009917605.1 Anaerotruncus sp. 1XD42-93
TGTTATACTTTTCCAGAATGACGCGGGCGAACCGGAGGGCGGCTTTATTGGTGGAGAAGTCCATCTTGCCGCGCCGGATGATTTCCTCCGGGTCAACCGCAGACAGCCGCTTGATGAAAGAGCGGTCGTCCAGTTCGGTTTCATAGGTTTTCAGAAACAGCGCCATACCGGAGAGCATAGACGCACGGAGGGAGATGGACGCGCCGTGCCATGTGCTGTCCAGTAATACCAGCAGGCGGGAAAAAGCCGCTCCGCCCAGCAGACGGTAGGCGTTGATGATTGCGCGGGTAGAGAGGATTTCATAAGCGTCGCCGCTTTTCTTATCCAGCACCCACACAAAGCCCGCCGCCTCCACAAGCCGCTTGATTTCCAGCACCTCGGCATCCGTGCCGGACTCCAGCAGGGCTTTTGTGGCATGGGAGAGCCGCAGCCGGCCTTTGGACTGATCCAGCTTGAAATACAGTTCGGCTTCCTGCTCGTAACTCAAACCGGTATAAATCAGGCAGGGGACGGTTACATTGCCGCCGTCTGCCATCTTCCGCATGGCGGCGATCCGGTGCTGCCCGTCCACCACGTTAAACTTGCCGTCCCGGAAGCTGACTACCAGAGGGGTCAGCAGGCGGTCGTCCCACTTGGCGATCAGGCGGTCAACGTCCTCCGGCTCCACGGGCCGCTGGTAGGGCAGGCCGGAAGTAAGCTGGTTGCTGGATAAGTCGCGCTGTACGCCGGGGTTCGCATACTGTGTTTCTGTTAAAAGGTTCTGCTGTTCCGTGCGCTCCGTACCGGGCGGACGGCGTTTTTTTCGATAACTGCTCATACATTTATTGTCCTTTCCATTTGATTTAATAAGTCCGCCATTGCGGAAGAAATGCTTTCAAAACGCTGCCGGACAAACTCAAACTGCACTTTGGAGATGTGGGGGAACACGATAGTACAAAAGGGGTCGTGATACCACGCGAAGCCTTTATGAAAGGTCTGCACAAAGCCGTCAATGTCTGCCAGGAGCGTATCCGGCGTGTAGCTGCAATCCTTGTCGGGATTTTTCAGGTCGGCTATGGATTCCTCCAGGGTGTCATAGTGCTTGTCGCCCAGCGAATAGGGGACAGTGGGCGGCGCTTCCATGACCGGCTCAGAGGGGTGTTCCGGCTCCTGCGCCGGTTTGGTCTGCCTGGGAGGTGCCAATGGCTGAATTTTATCTTCTGGTTTGATTTCCTCAGCCGCCTGCTGTATAATTCCGTGTCCCCGCTGTTCAGCCTCCTGCATCGGTTCAGGTTGTCTGTAAAGTTCTGCCGGCTGAAATTCATCAACAGACTTAATTTTTCCGGCGGCCAATTCATCTGCTGCCTGTCCTTGATATTCCGGTTTTAGACGGGATAATTTCAAGGCGTTCTGCTTTGTGATTTTGCTTCCCGACTTCTGGATAATATCTTTTGCTTCTTCTGTCAGGTTTTTTGCGGTTTGAATTTGCCGCCTGACGGTACTTGGGGCAACTCCTAACTTTTCTGCTGTGTCATCCACAAAAGATTTGGAAAAATCAGATGTGCATTTTGCACATCTGATTTTTTCGCTTTTCCGGTCGCCGCCGTTTTTTGCATATGGATTGAGCATTTCATAGATTTCCTTGCGCCGCAGAAGCAGCTTTCCAAACTCCAGAGTTTCCAAATCGGCCCGCACAAAGTTCTCGTCTATCTCGGCAAGTTCCGCCTGCAAGCCCTCCAAACTGCTGACATTACACTCGATTTCCGCCCAGCCAAGCAGCTTTGCCGCTTCCAGCCGGTGCAGTCCGGCAATCAGGATATAGTCCCGGTCAACCGTGATGGGGTTTAACAGC